>NZ_JBGMOE010000064.1:0-1873 GCF_041424195.1 Tardiphaga sp.
GAAGGGCCCGCTTCATCAGAAGGTGTAGGTGATCTGGCCGGTGATCGCGCGGCCGGGCTGGTAATAGACTTGCGTGGTGTTCGGATTGATCGGTGCGGTTGTGCTGGCAGCGGTGCCGGACAACTGCACGATCTTCTGCGAATCAAGCAGATCGGTCACGTCCACGCCGATGCGGAACGGCCCAATGTCGTAGCTCGCCGCGAGATTGACGGTGTTATAGGGCGAGAGCCGCGCGAAATTGGCGAGGTCGGCATATTGCGGCCCGGTCCATTTATCGGTGACCGAGAAGCGATACGGCCCGGATTTGTAGATCGCACCGGCAGCCGCCGTCGACAACGGTGCCTTGGCGACGATCGTGCGCGGCTGGAGCACACCGGTGGCTGGATCGTTATACGGGTTGGTCTTGGCGTAGTTGCGCGAGGCGTTGGCGAACACCGCCAAGCCATTGCCGAACGCATAGGTCACTTGCCCCTCGACACCCTTGTACAAAGCGCCGCCGATATTTACGAAGGTGGTGCCGTCGGTCGATCCGGGGGCGGCTGCAACGCTGACGAACTTGTTGGTGAAATTGATGACATAAAGGTCGACGTCAACCGACAGATGGCTGCCGTGATAGACCGCGCCCACCTGGTAGTTGGTCGATTTCTGCGGCTCGACCATCGAGAGGCCCGGACGTGCCACGTAGAGCTGGCTGAGCGGCGGTGCGAGGAAGCCCTTGGCATATTGACCATAGACACTGAAATTGGTGACCGGCTGATAATTGACGGTGACGAACGGCAGGTCTGCGCTGTAGCTCATGGAGAAGCGCTGCGCGTAGCGCGTCGTTTGGTTGTAGAGTGCGTCGATCTTGCGGGTGAAATCGACATGCTTGAAGCCGGGCGTGATCTTCAGCCCTTCGATCGGGCGCAGTTCGAGCTCCGCAAACTCCTCGGCATGGTTGCCCGACGAATTCTGGTCGAACTTGATGTAGAGCGGCGTCGCAGCGCCGGGGTTGAGCGCCTGGGCGGGAGGCTGCGGGGCGATCACCGCTTTCTCAACATAGTTGAATGCGCCGGTCGTCAGGTCGACATCGCGCTGCTGGCGATAGGTGTGGCTCCACTCCAGCCACGCGCCCGCCGTCAGCGTTGCGAACGGCACGATATCGATGCGCACCTTGGCGATGTCGCCGTACACGCGATACTTATTGGTCTTGGTATAGCCGGGGATATCGCCGGTGATCTTGGTCTTACCATCGGCGGCGGTTGTCGTATAAACCGTGCCCGGCAATGTGGTGACGTCGTTGGCCGACAGCGTTTCGTTGTCGTAATAATAGGTATAAGCGCGGTTCTCGAACACTGCCCCGGGTGCGAGGTTCGCTTCGAGCTTGACGATTTCGAAATCGGTCGTCTTCTCGGTGCGATTGTAGCCGTAATATTGGGAGGTCTTGGGGTCGTTGTTCAACGCATAATATTTGCCGAACAGCGCTTGCTGCGCCAGCGTCGAGCCATCGCTGTCTGCCTGATTGAAATGGTTCTTGTTGTAGGTGCCGAGCAGCGTCAACTTCACATCCGGGCCAATCGGCACGATGACCTTGCCAAACAGATTGTAATTTTCATACTTCGAATAGGTCGAGCGCCCGTCGCTATGGACATATTGTCCGGTGAATACGGCCTGCACCCCGCCGAGTTTGTCGATTTTGCCGGTCTGCAAAAGCGCGCGGCCAAGATACGTGTTGAAGCTGCCATAGGTGCCCTCCAACGACCCGCCAAAGCTGTCGCGCGCAGCGCGGCTGAACAGGTTGAAGGTGCCGCCAAACGTCGCCTGGCCGAGCTGGCTCGCATTGCCCGGACCACGATCGACGATGAGCGTCTCGATCGTGTTCGACGGGAAGAAG
>NZ_JBGMOE010000065.1:0-13064 GCF_041424195.1 Tardiphaga sp.
AGAACACTTCAAAATCCCCCTTGCAGACGGGGCGGGCCATACGTTTTTTGCGCGTCATGCCCCGGCGCACGAAGAAGCGATGCAGCCCGGCAACCGAGACGGTCAGGCCAACCTCAGCCAAGGCGATGCGCAACTCCTCCAGCGAGATGTCCTTGCGCGCCTCCCAAAGTGCCAGAATGTCGGCAGATCGCTCCTCCACCCGGCGCGAGCGCATGTCGCCACCTTGAGGCCTGGGAGCAAAGTCACCGGTGGCACGCCGCTGCGCATGCCACCGGATCGCCGTCGAAGGGGCGACGCCAAACCGCGCTGCCGCCGCTCGGCAACTCAGCCCACCGTCAACCGCAGCCAGAAGCCGGACCCGCAAATCCATCGAAAGACCGTGACCCATCCATGCCGGCCTCCTTCACCAGCATGGATTCTGAATCAGAAATCTCAGCCGACGGGAATCCCATGCCGACTCAAAGCGGTCGAAAACCGCTCTAGCCGCGAGCTCATCCTCGTTGAGCGCATTGGCGTAATTCAATATGTCCTCGAAGAAGTCGCTTGCGAACCGCTTCAGCGGGCTCGTGTAAAGACGGTCTCCTGCGTTCATCAGCTCGAGCCGATTGAGCCGCTGGGATGCATGCGGATGGGTGTCCATGCGCTCCGAAATAGGAACCCTATGTGCGAGGCGCTTTCCCAGCATCGCGCCCGCACGTTGGATGAAGTCCATGTAGATGAGGAGTAGGTAAACAGCGCCCAAGCCACGCTGGTGCTCATGCAATTCGAAAAGCACATCGCTGGCTGGATCAGCGTTGCTCTCGGGCTTGGCGTCAGCATTGGTGAGATGCTTCATGCGGTCGATCAGTTGTGATCGCATCAGGCCAAGCGCAAATGCGTCGGCTCCGAACTCGAACTCATGCCGGATGAGCGATGCGTTGCCGGCTTCACGCGCCTTCTGTAGCCGACGGGGATGGTCGAGCGCCACATGGCCGAGTTCATGGCTGACGATGAAGTCGACCTGGCTGCTGGTGAGCCGATGAAGCGTTACGGCTGCGTCTTCCCCGTAGACTGTGACGCTCGATTCCAGCATTCGCGCCGGGGAAACGTCCGACCAGAAATGCAGGACGATGGGCACCATGCCGTGCCATGCCCGCTGAAGGCGACTTGGGCCGGCCATCTCCCTTGTAGAGTGATAGTGCAGAATGAAACGGTTGAGCTGCTTCAGGATCGGTTCGAGGGCGTAGTTGAGCGCGATCACTGGCCCATTTTCGAATGCCCACGTGGTGGCGTTGAACTTAGCTTTTTTCACGAGCGCGACAGCGGCGCCGCTCAGGCCGAAGCGCTCAGCGTTCTCGAATGGTATTCCGCGCATCACGCGCAGGAAGGCCATCCGCGCCCAGTACGGTAACAGGGCGGCTTCGTTTGAGAAGTCCTTCGACATATTCAAAGCGCGCTCGGCAAGTATCTGCTTGAGAACGAAGTCGTAGGCCGCAGCAAAGCGGAGGTCGTGTTCACTTTCCGGCTCTGGCCATGTGAACTGAAACAGCGACCTCAAACCTAGGTAAATCATCTCATCCGGCCGGATGGGAGATTGTGTGTGAAACTTCCTTATGGCTTCGGCCTGTCCCTCGCTTACGCCATCGAACGCAGCGTAGTCGGCTACCTGAATCTGCTCGAGGTCGAGAGCAGTCACTGCGGGAGGGGGGCCCTTGCCCATCACTAATCCGACGCGGATGGCCACCTGGGCGAGAATGTCGTCCATGTCCTGCTTGTTAAGAACGGGCAGGCACTTGTGGTTATCATCTCCAAGCCAGCGATCGTAGGGGTTGATAAGCAATGACGTCATCCTCTTAGCCTCGAGCTGCTAAACCCGTCGAGCTGCTTCATGTCATTAGCGACCTTACAGCGCGTATCGACGGCCTGGAAAGCCGCGCGACCGCTTGGCGACCTGACAAACGTCCGAACGGTTGCTTTCGCTCTTGCCACCGGAATAATGATGCGACGGAAAGTGGGACGCGAAGCTGTCCCGTCCTGCGGATTCACCGAATGACCGGTTGCGGCAGAAGCGGCCATCACCACTTCGTTCGACGAACGACGTGATCTGGTCGATTCCGACCTCCGGATTTCTATCGAGGGAGCACACCGACATCATCTACCAGGGTGATGTCTGGTCGCCGGCAGGGCCGCCCGCCCGCTTGCGAACGTTCCAGATTGAGAATAGAAATTATGTTAAGCACAACTATAATAAGCATGGCTATATATGCTGGCGATGACGTCGAGATCCGAACCATCGAGCACCTGTTTCAATGAGCCATGCATGAACCAAATTTGGCTTGAGGCGGGCGAGTAACTCTCCAAAACCAATCGAGAAGGCCACAACAAGGTACCCTTGTAATGCTATGTTCTCCTGTCATCAGCGGGCCGCAATATGCTTTCATCTGCAATCTTATGCAAATGTAATACCCACTCTATGATTAATGAAATTAGAGTTGTTGGTAATTATATTACAGAGACAAGTCGGTTGCATCCAATTTGGTTTAGGAATTCATTTTCCTACACGAAAATTTGATTTTAGATCCATGCATCTCTCTCGATTCTCAAGCGGAGAAATGCAATGGCGACGTCTACATATACCTTTCCCAATGCAGCCGGGCCCTATGCGCCGGTGCAGGTAAACGGTGGGGTGACCGCCAAATCGTTTGCGATCAATGGTACTGGGGTGACCTTCGATGGCACTTATCTGGACCTGCCGGCCGGCAAGTATCTCGATGCCGGGGCCGCCAACATCAGCGTTGCCACGACGTCCGATCCGGCGACGACGCAGACGCCCGATTCCATGACGCTGGAGTACATCGGCATCGTGCCGAGCGATTGCGTACTGGTCGATCTGTACGACTATAGCCATGGCCATATGGGCCTCCTGTCTCACTGGCAGACGGGCAAGATCAAGGTGGTGCTCGAACGCGAAGGCACCAGCGTTACGCTGGAAAGTGACGACGGCGGGATATCCAACACCGCCGAAGAGCGTGTCGCCGTGCGCTTTGACAATAACGCGTCAGGCTCAGGCGGTACGATCACGTTCCTGCGCAACGGCACCCAGTTTGGCGCGAGCCAAACGGTCACGTTCAAACCGAAGATCACCACGGCGGCGATCCTTCAGGTCAACGCGAGTCTGGGCAATACGAGCAACAGCAAGCACATGAAGCTCAAACAGGTTGGGCTCTACCTGAATTCGACAGTGACACCACCTCCCCCTCCTCCGCCGAGCGGCAGTGACAAGTCCTCTACCTATGCCTTTCCCAATGCAGCTGGGCCTTATGCGCCGGTGCAGGTAAACGGTGGGGTGACCGCCAAATCGTTTGCGATCAATGGTACTGGGGTGACCTTCGATGGCACTTATCTGGACCTGCCGGCCGGCAAGTATCTCGATGCCGGGGCCGCCAACATCAGCGTTGCCACGACGTCCGATCCGGCGACGACGCAGACGCCCGATTCCATGACGCTGGAGTACATCGGCATCGTGCCGAGCGATTGCGTACTGGTCGATCTGTACGACTATAGCCATGGCCATATGGGCCTCCTGTCTCACTGGCAGACGGGCAAGATCAAGGTGGTGCTCGAACGCGAAGGCACCAGCGTTACGCTGGAAAGTGACGACGGCGGGATATCCAACACCGCCGAAGAGCGCGTCGCCGTGCGTTATGACAATAACGCGTCGGGCTCAGGCGGTACGATCACATTCCTGCGCAACGGCACCCAGTTTGGCGCGACCCAAACGGTCGCATTCAAACCGAAGATCACCACGGCGGCGATCCTTCAGGTCAACGCAACCCTTGGGAACACTACCAACAGCAAGCACATGAAGGTCAGACAAGTTGGCCTCTATCAGGGCACGACCTCGGTCACGCCTCCTCCCAGTGGTACCGATAAGACCACGATCTATGGTGATCCGGGTACACGCATACCGCTTAACATCCAGCTCGGACCCAACCCTGCTGCCAACTATGCTCTGACCATTCCCCAGGGTCTGACCGTCGAACTCGAGACCGTAACGCAGGGTACGCAGCAGCGTTGGGCGAACTACGCGATGACGAATGCCAATGGCCCGTTTTCGCCAACGGTGTCTTCGCCAGCGGCAACGACCAACGCGATGAACCGTGGCGGATCGGGGGCCACGTTCAGCGGAGGCTATCTCAACCTCACAAGTGCAAGCTATCTCTCGGTTCCCGGAATTGGCTTCGGGTTTACAGAAACGAGCGATCCGACGACCACGCAAACACCGCCTGGCATCACATTGACGTGGCAGGGTATACTGCCAGGCAATTTTGCTATTCTGGCGTCACTTTTTGAATGGACCAAGGGGCAGATCGTACTGTGCCACGACTACCAGACCGGAAGGCTGAGTGTAACGATTGGCCGAGAAGGCTATTCGTCGCAGACGTTCTACAGCAACAGCGGCCTGTCAACGACGGCAGAAGAAACCGTCGGCGTTCGTTTCGTCAACAACGCTAGCGGAGCCGGAGGAACGATTACGTTCCTGCGTAATGGTACTGCATTCGGCTCTGCAGTAACCACCACCGTGAAACCGCGCATCACCGCTGGGGCAAGCTTCGAATGCAACGCCTCGCTTGGCAACACCTCCAACTCTACGAGTCTCAAGGTAAAATCGATGCGGGTCGACATTGACGCACCCGTGCCAGTTTCGAGTTACACGCCAGTGTCGGCGGGGAATGTCCCGGCTTCCACGATCAAGGGCCTTTCCGTCAATGCGCTAAACGTCACTGCGGCTCAAGCTGCCAAGACGCTGACGTACCAACCGACAACCGGGGGTGTCCAGTATCAGATCGATGTCGTTATCGGCCCCTTGGTCGTGGCCTCGGGGAAGGCATACCGTGCCGTTCTGGAAAACTGGTCAAGCGGTAGCGCGGTCAGCCATGCCAACGTTTTGGTCATGACCAAGGCATCGCGCCAGAACTGTCGCTTCGAGGACGCGGTGCTGTTCTCGCAGCAACCAGCCTGGAGCGAATGGCTACCGCAGGGTCCCGTCCCGGTCATCAACAACATCGGCTATTATTGCGAGGCGATCCGATGCGGTGACTATACGCAGTTCCAGTTCGGGTACGACTGGACGACTGCAACAATGCCGAACAATCCGTTTGGCGACCCGACAGGTAAGGAAAGTTATATGGTTCCGCACAAGTGGCGGATCGAAGACGCCAACGGTGCGGTGATCGCAACCATTGCTCGTCCTGACGGAGGGCCGCTAAATGGGACGGATACTGCGCGGATTTTCCAGGGGCCTTGGAGCAGCGGGTCCCCGCAAACTGATGCGACGCATAAATGGTATCCGCACGGCACGGTCCGCGCCGGGATCATCTGGCGATCTGGCGTGCCTTCAAACTACGACCAGGCCTTCCTCAATGCCAATCTGCCGCGCTACGATGTCAGCGTGCCATATGCAGGTCATGCGCTGGCCAATAACGGCTTCGACCTGCGCTTAGTGTCCGATCAAAAGGACTTCTTCGCAATTTGGCGCTGCATGTCCTATGAACCCAGTACATGGTCAGCGCAAATCGCTCTTGCTGGACAGACACAAGACCCTTGGACGAATGTGATCTACTCTCAGGCAGCTTTGGAGGCTAATGGCGCCCTCTGGCTGAAGTATACGCCGTTCAACCAGGTCGGTAGATCACCCCTTACCGGACCTGGCGGAGTCCGAGATGATCGCGTGGCCATCGCTGATCCTGTATGTTATTACATGTACGATATCAGCGGAACCCGACCGCACGACAAGAAACCCTTGGCAGTTATTGCACTGGATTACCTGACGTCATATGCGAGCGATCCTTATCATTGCTTTGAAGGAGGTCGCTGTGTTCCCCTATTCAAGGGGGTGAACGCTAGTAGACCAGCGGTCCTGCGCAATCACTACTATGGCTATGGGGATGCCGCCACGCCAGCATCTCTGGCATATTACGTCCAAAGTGGGCAATTGGCGGATATAAAAGCATCTTCGTCTCCAACAGTGTTCAAGGTTCCTGCTAATGGTATTGCGGGAGACAAGCCATACTTTGGCTCGAACGCAATTGATCAAGCTCATTCGCATCAGTACCCACACTGGGGTTCCATGTTGTTTAAGACTCCGGAGTTTGCATTTCTCGGGCATAAATTGTCAGATCAATCGAGGCTTTATCAATCCCGCTTGCTTAGTGCTGACCCCAGGCGGTTCGCGGAGCGGGATGCTTCATGGGCGTTTCTGCATGCCGCGCTTTGCTGGAAGACGGCCTCGCTTAATTCGGACCGTCTCTATACAAAGCAGGAAATGCTGGATTGGGTCGGCAAGGATTTTGAGGCGTTTCATGACAATTACAAAGTCACAACGCCAGGTTTCGATAATCCTCCATCCAATATCCTGGATGGCAGTGGCGCAATCGACCCCTTCAAGGCTGTCTATGCTGCTACTGCCATTTTTGGAGCGGCCGACTGCTCGGGGACCGATGTCAGCGTGGGCGAGTTTGAGCTCGGCTACTGGTTGACCACGCTGGGTATCGCTGAACGCATCGGCTTTAACACGGCATTGCGCAATTGGTCGACCAAGGCTGCGACAGTCCTGAATTGGCTGATCGCCAAGCATCGGCAAAGGATCGTCGGGCGGATCAACGACGGCAGCTTGATCAAAATGATGGGGAATGGTGGTCCCTATGTGCTACGCCTGTGGTCACAGGCGTCAATTCTTGCCGCAAACGGAAATGTCGCAAGCTTGCCGCAGTCCTACGGCGCCATTGCCAGTCAGAACGCAGGAACGGCAACCGCTTGGGACAAGACCACACCCAGCGGCGATCCGAACGAGCGTGACGGGCAGGCCATGGACCAGCTTATGGCTGGACCATCGATCCTGAAAAACCAATTGGGTCAGACGGGAGCCGATCTGGATACGGCGGTATCCACAGTTGCCTCATGGCGCTCGCAGAAAAAGACGGAGGAAGCAGCGCGGGGCTCCGCAGCGGCGGGATCCAACTGGTTCAAGTACCTTCAGGGAGCGAATAATCCCGCGATCAGCTAGCGTTGGGGGCAGCTGCTCATGACCGCCGGGCAACGCCCTTTGTGCGTGGCCCGGCGGAAGCGCTTTCCGTTTCGGAGATGATGACAGGCTACAAAGGAAACGGACCTTTAATCCGATCGGCGTAGGTGCAAGCTGATCGGAGATTGTTATGCGCGTGGAATCGCTCCTGCTGATATTGATGAGCGTTACGATGTCCGCCATCGCCCAGTTGCTCCTGAAGCTCGGTGTGCAGAAGGGTCAGAATGGCAGCCTGCTCACGGTCGGGATAACCTATCTGACATCGCCTTTTGTGATCGGCGGGCTGGCACTCTATGGGCTGGGTGCTTTCGTCTGGTTGTTCGTTCTTTCGCGCGTTGAACTTAGTGCTGCGTATCCGTTTGTCGGCATCGGGTTCATCTTGACCATGTTGATCGGCGTTTTCGCTCTGGGCGAAGCCGTCAGCGCCGCCCGAATTATCGGGACGCTGTTGATTGCTGCAGGGTGCGTGTGTGTCGCACGCAGTGTTGCCTGAATGAACAAGGCCACATCCTTTCCCGCGTACGGCCAACCGACGGTTGCTCCGTCGCTTCCAAGGCAGCCCAAAAAACGCGCAGGGGATGTTCCGCTGGTCGTTGATCTCGACCACACGCTGGTGTGCGGCGATGTGGCGATCGAAGCCATGGTACGCGTTGCGCGCCGGGGAATTGTCGCCCTGATCGTTTTGATGCTCGTCTGCTTGCGCGGACGAGCAACCGTGAAAACCTTCCTGGCCCGATATACACCGGTGGATCCCGCCACACTCACCTATAACAAGTCGGTTCTCACGCTGATCGAGGGTGCGCGCAGATCGGGCAGGCCAGTAATCCTGGCGACGGCAGCGCACTGGCGCACAGCCCGGCGGGTTGCGGCGCATCTGGGCCTTTTCGACCACATCATCGCAAGTTCGTCGCGTGCCAATCTGAAAGGCACAGCAAAGCTGGAGGCTATCTATGCCCTGCTTGGCAAAGAAACCTTCGACTATGTGGGGGATTCGAACGCAGACCGTCCCATCTGGAAGGTGGCGCGGATCGCTTTTACGGTGAATGTTCCTACCGGTACCGAGCTGGAGGAGCGCCTGGCACCGCGCCGAAGAACCTTCCGTTCGCTGTTCAAAGCGCTTCGTGTGCATCAATGGGCCAAGAATGCTCTGGTGTTCATCCCTGCTCTGACCTCCGGATCCATCGCGGAACCCGGCGTGTTCGTCACCACCACTGCCGCCGCCATACTTATGTCGATGATAGCGTCGTCAATCTATCTGCTGAACGACATGCTGGATATCGATGCCGACCGTGCTCATCGGACCAAATGGAAGCGACCGCTGGCGCATGGCGACCTGACCATTCCTGCAGCATTGGCTGCGTCGGTCATCCTGGCTGGGGTTGGTCTTGTAGGTGGGTGGATGCTGGGCGGGCCGAAACTGCTGGTCTGGCTGTTGGGCTATATGGGGCTCACCACCGCCTATTCGCTGCGCCTGAAGGCGATCATGGTGGGCGATGCGATCGTCCTGGCTTCGCTTTATACCATACGCATCCTGATTGGCGGTGTTGCCATCGGCGTCCCGATCAGCTTCTGGCTATTACTGTTCTCGGTGTTCCTGTTCCTGAGTCTGGCGTACCTCAAACGTTACATCGAAATGCGCGATGCAACCGAAATGCATCGCCTGCTGAAGGGGCGCGGCTATGTGGGCGGCGACCTCGATGTCGTGATGACTTCCGGAATCTCATCGGGCACCGTCTCGATCCTCGTGCTCGCGCTGTTTGCGCATGATCCCGCATCGCTGGTGCATTACCGCGAACCCAGTCTGCTGGGGTTTCTGTGCATCCCGCTGATCTACTGGATGAACCGAATCTGGATGATGGCACGGCGCGGGGAAGTGGAAGGTGATCCCGTAGCATTCGCTATCAAGGATCGACGCAGCATCCTGATCGGGGCGGTCATGGCCGGGATTATATTGCTGGCACTTTACGGGTATCCGCCGGGACTGAAAGCATGAGGATCCGTCTGTCGCACGTGCTGCACGCGGCATTGGTATTGCTGGCGCTCTGGATCGCGCACGCTGAAATGGGAGAGGCCGGCCACTTCGCAGATGAGCCGGCCTGGATAGTGAGCCAGTCTCAAGGCGGCTAAGGCTCCCTTACAAGCAGCGTATCGTATTCCAATGCCCGCGAGAGCCGATACCCTGGTAGTGCCGGCACAGAATGCGTGGGTAAGCCGCCAACCCAGATTCCGTCGAAATGCGCTGCGCGCATTTGCGCCATACGGGTTTTCAAGGCGCCCAGATCAGGTTCTCGCTTCGGACAGAGGGGCGCCACTTCCTGCGAGCCATCGAGCCAGCGTTCGCGGTCTTCGGGCTGGCGGATGATCATCAGGTCCGATCCGGGTATCTGAAACAGCGTGTTGGTGAAGGTATCACGACGGACGATCGAATAGGAACCAAGCTTGCGATCGGCCTTCATTGCCCAATCAGAGCCGCAATGATCCTGCAGCACGATGAAACCCAGGCGCGAATTTCGCGGAACATCGTTGAGAATGGCAAGCCGTGCCTCATATCCACGACTAGACTGCAGCCATTGGACAGTGGTCCATCCTGCACGCAGGAAGAACAGTCCAAGGCCGAGCGCTAACAACCACCTTTCGCGCCTTGCTTCGGTGGCAGGACCGACTGCCATGATGCAGATCATCACCGCATAGGGAGTCAAACGCAGGTCTGCGCCCCAACTTCCCAACGCCGTCGTTGGTCCCAGGAGCGCAGCGAACATTAACAGTACGCCGCCGGCCGCGAGACGCGGCTCCACTTTGCGCCCGCCTGCCCACAGGATAGCCAGCCCGGTGGCAAGGCCAATCGCGGCCGTCATTGTCAGGTCCCAGGGCTTCGACAACCCTTTCAGGATGGTGACGAAGTTCATCACCTTCTGCATGGGCAGGTCCGGCGCATACCAGAACAGCTGGTGTGAAGCGTCACCCCGCCACAGCAGCAGGGGCACTATTGGTAGCAAGAAGGGGGAGGCGGACAATATTCGATGGGGCAGTTCGCGCACGCTGCGCGTTGCCGCCAGTTCGGCTCCCGCGACAAGCGCGAGCAGGATCATCCAGCCCATAATGTGGGCTGTCCAGACCAGGACACCTGCCAAGGCGAAGCCCGCAACCGACCACAAGCTGGCCTGCTTGCGAGCAAGCCAGAATGCCGCCACGATCAGGGCCAGTGCGACAGACAGGCAGTAGTTCAAGAAGCCGTAGAGAAATGGCAGCGCGAAAACAAAAGGCAATGCCAGCGCTGCACTCGCGGTCACGCGCCCGTGCGCGGCGCGGGAAAGCAGCAGGATACCAATCGCCATCAGAGGGGCAATCGCTGAGGCGGCCAGGCGCGTGGCCAGTTCAACGCCCATTACCGGCGTCAGGGCCAACACGGGAAGATCGATCCCCAAGTTGCCGATCCAACGCCACATGACGATGAAATAGCGGTCGAGGCCAGTTCCATGCCCAATGGAGGCAAGGACATGATGACGTGCAAGGTGGTTGGGGTAATCGGCTGCGTCGGGCACTACAGCTACCAGATATGGCAATACCGCAGCTAAAATTATGAAATTGATCAGGATCCAGTTTTTCCATCCAATGCGGGGCAAAAGTCGACTCCTGATCAAAAAAATAGATGAAATTATGACAGTTCTTCAGTGTCGCAGCCGGGCAGCGTAGGGTGAGACTATGTCCCGCTATGAAGGTGCCGGGTCAAGCAGGTGATTTTCCCCTTCCGAGACTTGGGCGTCTCGATCTTGCGCAGCTTGTCGCGCAGCCGTTGCTCGGCATCCATTTCCGGCACGGATGTCAACGTCCGGTGGACCATGGCGAGGTAAGGCCGGGGAGCCCCTGCGCCCGCGCGCGGACACAGGACAGAACTGCGGCGTGGATTTCGGTTTCCATGATCTCGGTCATCGCGCGCAAATGCTTGATCGTTTTCTTGATCTGGGCGCGGTCCTCGGGTTCGCCGGCGGTGCGTTCGACAAGGTCGGCAACGCCGAGCATCATGGCCCTGATATCGCCCAGATGCGTTACGGCTTCGTGCGCACGCTCGGGAAGGCCCGCCTCATCGGCTCCGTTGAACAGTCCTTCGACAAACCCTTCGGCCTCCTGACCGCGCACCAGCCCGAAATGGCCAAGGTTCGCAGCCGTCGGTTCCATCGGCACCGGCACGGCCTTGAACGGCACCTTGGGGTCCTGATGGGACGCCAGTTCATTCCAGAGCCCCATCACCAGGGCGCCGAGGAGTTGATTGGCGTCGTCGATGCTGTCGAACGGCGGCAATTCACCACCCCACAGGCCGGCAATCACGGTCATTGGTTTCATGTCCGGATCGGGACTGGCGATAGCCCCCAGCAACCGGGTTCGCACCTCATGGTGGCCGAGCGGACATGCGTATTTGGCCAGCAGGGCGCGGATGACCCTCCCGCCGGGCAGTCTGGTTGCCGTTTTCGCCATTGCGATGTCCTGAAGATGTTCACGATCTCGCTATGTCTACATCGGCTCGGCTTCGTTGGGCCAGAGACAATCGCTGGTCAGCAGGCGCTCCGGTGCGCCCGTCGGCGAGAGTGAGACGGGCCGTTATGATGGCGCCCCAAGTCGATCGAGTGCCTGAATCAATGCGCCGCGAGTGATTCAGATTACCCGTTGGACGTGACGCAGCCGTCCGTGAAATCTGCCGCCATGCCGGACGCCAGGATCATTCCCGTGGGATATCCCATCTGCCTTCAGGCCACCGATCCGGCGCGCAATATCGCGCGCCGCTACACCATTCTCCTGCAGCGCGATTTCTTCGGCGTGATCACCGTCGATTACAGCTGGGGCCGGATCGGTAGCATGGGGCAATGCCGGCGCGCGTCCTTCACGGACATCGACCAGGCCGAACGGTTCGCGCGCAAGCTGCTGACCCGCCGTGAGAGCGCGAGAAAGCGGATCGGCGTTCCCTACCGGCCCCACTGAAAGTTCAAGGGCTCGCGAACAGAGAGGCTGCCGAGCATGGCCGTCTGTATCCTGCCCGACGGGCTTGCGCTGGCGCTCGCCCGTGAATAGGCAACGGCAGAAATTTTGTCATGTCCGAGGGACGAATGAAGGCACGTCAGACCCGGCCAGCCACGTCGCGGAATGCCGCAAGGGTGCATCATGGCTGAGCCGATCCTGCGGCGCGCAGTGGCGGCCGATATTCCCGACATTCGCGCACTTACCATCCGCGCCTACACCAAATGGCTCGCTGTCACGCCACGGCCGCCCCGTCCGATGACCGCCGACTACGATCATGCCTTTGCAGCGCATCGTTTCGACGTGTTGGTCGATCAGGGCGCCCTGATCGGGCTCATCGAAACCGTTCCCCAGGACGATGAACTGTTGATCGTCAACGTGGCCGTCGCGCCGGAGCAGCAAGGGCAAGGTTACGGGGTCCTGTTGATGCGTCACGCAGAAGACCTGGCCCGTCGCATCGGGACAAAGGGCCTGCGCCTTTACACGAACAAGCTGATGACCTCGAACATCGCGCTCTATGAGAGATTGGGCTTCGTTTTCGATACGGAGACCTACCATGACCAGGGCACTGTTGCCGTGCATATGGTCAAAGCTGTAGAGGGCAGCCCGCCTTTGGCGTGAGCCTGTAATTTCGCGGTCGAGGGCTCGCACGATCCGGCGAACCACCAGCGTCACTGGCGGGCCGACCGTTGCCGGCTCAAGCTCGCGCATCAGGGTGGCACGTCGCGGCATCGCCACACTCGCATGGGCAGTTCAGGGGCTGGTGATGTCTATTTGTGCCCCAGCGCGGAACAAACATGGAAAACCGTGCCGTCCCGCTCCTATGCGTCGCCAATCCGGCGCAGAAGTTCGACAGCATCGAGTTTCCCGATCGCCGTTGCAAGGCCCCTCGCCTGGGCACGATCCATCGCCCCGATCTTGACCTTATCAAGCGCCGCGAGGAACACCCCTCGCCCGGCATCGCGCTGTGCTTCGCGCGCTGCCTTTTCGG
>NZ_JBGMOE010000066.1:0-101954 GCF_041424195.1 Tardiphaga sp.
GCATCGACATCGAATTCCACTGCAAGCCGCTCGGCGACACCGACTGGAACGGCTCGGGCATGCACGCCAACTTCTCGACCGAATATATGCGCACGGTCGGCGGCAAGGCCTATTTCGAAGCCCTGATGGCCCAGTTCGACAAGAACCTGATGGACCACATCAACGTTTACGGCCCGGACAACGACAAGCGTCTGACCGGCAAGCACGAAACCGCGCCGTGGAACAAGTTCAGCTACGGCATCGCGGACCGCGGCGCATCGATCCGCGTCCCGCATTCGTTCGTGAAGAACGACTACAAGGGATATCTGGAAGATCGTCGTCCGAACTCGCAGGGCGACCCCTACGCCATCGCTTCGCAGATCCTGAAGACCATCTCGGAAGTCCCGACCGCCAAGTCGGCAGCCGCGTAAGCTTCTGAGCGTCAGTTAAATACGAACGGCCCGAACGCGAGTTCGGGCCGTTTTTTTTTGCGTGCGGCCCGGATTGAGCGGAGCGCAATCCGGCGATATCAATATGGCTGGGACACCGGCCCCCGGGTTACGCTGCGCTTCACCCGGGCTACGAGGACGGAGTTACGGGAACATCGCCGGCTGATCGATGCCCAGCGTCTCGGCAAAGCCCAGCACCAGATTCATGTTCTGCACCGCCTGCCCTGATGCGCCCTTGGTAAGGTTGTCGAGAGTCGAGACGATGATGGCGCGGCCCGGGATACGATCCGCGGCGACGCCTATGAAGGTCATGTTGGAGCCGCGCACATGCCGCGAATGCGGCGTCTTGCCGAATGGCAGGATGTGCACGAACGGCTCCTTCTCATACTGCTTCACCAGGACGTCGTGCATGTCCTGCGCCGTCTTGCCGCGTCGGCCCCGCACATAGATCGTCGACAGGATACCGCGGTTCTGCGGCAGCAGATGCGGCGTGAAGCTCACCACCACGTCCTTGCCGGCGGCCTTGGAAAATTCCTGGTCGAGCTCTGCCATGTGCCGGTGATGACCGACGCCATAGGCGTTGAAGCCTTCCGACACTTCCGAGAACAGCATCTCTTCCTTGGCCGAACGCCCCGCTCCGGTCATGCCGGATTTGGCATCGATGACGATCTCACCGGTTTCGATGGCGCGCGCTTTCAGCAGCGGCACCAATGGAAGGATCGCGCATGATGTGTAGCAGCCGGGATTGGCGATCAGCCGCGCCTTCTTAATGTCGCGCCGATAGATCTCGACGAGGCCGTAGACGGCTTCCTTCTGCAGCTCCAGCGCGTGATGCTCATGGCCGTACCATTTGGCATAGGCGGCGGCGTCCTCGAGCCGGAAGTCGGCAGACAGATCGATCACCTTGGTCTGCGGCGCCTTGGCCAGCAGATCCTGCAGCACCTTCTGCGTGGTCGCATGCGGCAGCGCGCAGAACACCAGATCCAGACCGATGGTTGTCCAATCCACGGAGTCGATGCTCACAAGCGTCGGCAGTTCATAGGGCGCGAATTGCGGGAATACGTCGCCCATCGCCTGCCCGGCGCGCCGGTCGGCTGTCAGCAGCGCGAGTTCGACCTTGGGGTGGCGCAGCAGCAGCCGCACCAGTTCGGCACCGGTGTAACCGGACGCGCCGAGAATGCCGATCTTCTTCTTCGTACTCATCACATCATTCCTTCGAGGGTCGTCGCAAAAGCGGAGCGAGGTCGACGCCCATGCCTATTTCAATCCAGACCGAGCATCAGCCGCATGTTCTGTACCGCCGCACCGGACGCACCCTTGCCGAGATTGTCGAGCCTGGCGACGAGAACCACCTGGCGGTGCCTGTCGCTGGAGAACACGTAGAGTTCGAGCATGTTGGTCTCGTTGAGCGCCTCAGGCTCGATCCGTCCGCGCGTGATCGCCGCGTCGTCCATCGGCATCACCGACACGATGCTGCTCGCGGCGTACCATTTGGCCAGCGCGGCGTGGAAGTCGGCGGCATCAGGCTTGCCGGGCAGAGCATCGAGATGCAGTGGGATCGAGACCAGCATGCCCTGTCGGAAATTGCCGACCGACGGCACGAAGATCGGCCGCCGCGTGAGGTGCGAATAGAGTTGCGTCTCCGGCACGTGCTTGTGCTCGAAGCCGAGGCCATAGAGTTCGAAGGCCGGCGCGGTGCCGTCCTCAAAACTTTCAATCATCGATTTGCCGCCGCCGGAATAGCCGCTCACCGCATTGATGGAGACGGGGTAATCGGCGGGCACCAGTCCGGCATCGATCACCGGCCGCAGCAGCGCGATCGCGCCTGTCGGATAACAGCCCGGATTCGAGACTTTCCGGGCGGCGCGGATCTTGTCCGCCTGATCCGGCGCCAGCTCGGCAAAGCCGTAGGTCCAGTCGGGCGCAACCCGATACGCGGTCGAGGCATCGAGCACCTTAGGGCCTCTGACTCCCATGCTCTCGATCAGCGCGACAGTCTCCTTCGCCGCATCATCCGGCAGACACAGGATGACGAGATCCACTTCCTCCATCAGCGCCAGTTTTGCGGCGGGATCCTTGCGCTTCTCCGCGTCGATGTGTTTGACGGCCACGACGCTCTGACGCGCGAGACGCTCGCGAATGCCGAGCCCGGTCGTTCCTGCAGCTCCATCGACGAATACGGTGGGCGTTGCCGCGAGGCCGTCAGCCGCGCCAGCCTTTGCCTGCATGGTCCTCATCACATCGTTCCTTCGAGACTCGCCATAACATTCAATTGTGACACATCATCCGCGAACAGATGCGGACGCAATTTGCGCATCGCATTTGAAATCTCGAACGCGGCAGGCTCCGGCCGCAGCGCCAGTGCGCTCATGACAGCCAGATGATCGGCATCTGACTTGTGCTGGTTGAGCTTGGAGCTACCTTCCACCTCGTCCACTGTCATCACCACACCGACGATCGCCTTCTTCATCGCCTCAAGCCGCCCCGCCGCCATCTTATCGGAGGTCCAGGGCCTCTTCGGCGCCAGCCGTGTTTCGAACCTTGCGCTCAGCGCGTCAAGATGCGGGCCCAGTTCACCACCCGACAGGATGCGCACCGGTCCGGCGAGGTGGACCGCCTGATAGAGCCACGTCGGCACCTGATCGGGCGATACGTACCAGTCGGCCGACACATAGGCATCAGCGCCCAGGATGGCCATGGCCCATGGCGTCGCGCCGTCTGCGAGCTTGAGCAGCGGATTTTGTCGCGCAAGGTGAAAGGCCAGACGCGGCGTGCCGTCATTGCCGTAGTCGAGGCAGAAAGGCACCGCGGAGGCGATCGGCTTCCTGCCATCGAAGGCGCAGACCGTGCCGAAGCCGCGCGCGGTCGCAAACGCCAGTGCGTCGGTCCGGTCGGTCTGAAATTTGGGCGGCGTATACATGACGGGCTCCTTCCTGAGTGAAGGCCGCCGGATGGGTCGCGCTGCTGTTGGGAGAAAGACTGCCGCGGGCCAGATCCGGCGGCAGTGAGAGATCGAAACGCTTATGCGCGCATATCTCCACCTGCCGCGAGAATGCGGCGGCGGCGGGCGATGATGCTGGTCGCTGTCTTGATCATGGGCGCGGTCATAGGGCCGCGCCCGCGATCCGTCAAGATCGTCAGAGCACCGGGCTCCACGGCGCCGGCACCACGCGGTAGCCGTTGCCGTCCTTTTCGACGAAGCCGTTGGCCGGGAACGGATAGTGGAAGCCCTGCACCCGCATCCTGTCGGCGACCAGCATGTCATAGACCTTGTGCCGGGTGGTCGCCGCCTGCACCGGGTCCTGATCGAACATGATCTGCCAGTCCGGATGAGTGGCGAACAGCGCCGGATGATTGGTGACGTCCGACTGGATGAAGACCTTGTCCGAGCCGGACGACAACACATAGGACGTGTGGCCCGGCGTGTGCCCGATCGAGGCGATGGCCAGCAGCCCCGGCGCGACGTCCTTGCCCCACTCATAGGGCGTGACCTTCTTCTTCAACCCGGCCTCGAACACCCGCCGGTTGTTCTTGAACAGGCCGGTCATGCGATCGCCGGTGGCACGGCTCATCTCGCCGTCGTCCATCCAGAACTTCCACTCCACTGCCGGCACCAGCACTTCGGCATTGGGAAACGCCAGCACGCCATCCGCCGTCAGCAGGCCGTTCACGTGGTCGCCGTGGAAATGCGAGATCACGACCATGTCGATCATCTTGGGATCGAACCCCGCCGCCATCATATTGGTGGCGAACTGGCCGACACTGCCCTTCGTCGCCGCAAAGGCGCCGGGCCCGTTGCCGGTGTCGATCACCACCAGCTTGCCGCCGGTGTTGATCACCAGCGGCGCATAGAAGTTCGTGATCTGGTCTTTCGGCAGAAACGCCTTGGCCAGTGCGGCGTTGATGTCGTCTCGCTTGGCGTTGGGGATATAGGTGTCAGCCAGCGGAAAGGTTGCCGCGCCATCGGATATCGCGTTCACCTGAATGTCGCCGACCTTGTAGCGATAGAAGCTGGGCGCCTGTTTGTCGGCGAGCGGCGCTGCCGCCCTTGCCGGAGCCGAAGAAAGCAGTGGCGTCACTGCGAGCGCGGCGGCGCCGGCCAGTGCATGCCGTCGTGACAGATCCATGAGGTCTTCTCCCATCGCTTTGCGTGGTCGCTGTTGGCGCGACTCCCGTGCAGACTGGCACGGCGCGATGCCGGAGGCGACGGTTTTCGCGGGAGCGGCGGCCTGCGCAGCAGCGCAGGCCAGAATGGTCAGGCTTCGCTTAGATCACCGGGCTCCACGGCGCCGGCACCAGCCGATAACCACTACCATCCTTTTCGACATAGCCATTCGCCGGGAACGGATAGTGGAAGCCCTGAACGCGCATCTTCTCGGCCACCAGCATGTCATAGACCTTACGGCGGGTTGTTTCCGCCTGTGCCGGATCCTGATCGAACATCAGATGCCAGCCGGGATTGGCGACGAACAGGGACGGATGGTTGGTGACGTCGGACTGGATGAACAGCTTGTCGCTGCCGGACGCCAGCACGAACGACGTGTGGCCCGGCGTATGACCAACCGACTCCACGGCGAGAAGGCCCGGCGCGACGTCCTTGCCCCACTCATAGGGCGTGACCTTCTTCTTCAGCCCATCATTGAAGAGTTTCCGGTTGCTGGCGAACAGACCCTTCATGCGGTCATTGGCGGCCTTGGCCATCTCGCCATCGTCGTTCCAGTACTTCCACTCGGCGGCGGGCACCAAAATCTCGGCATTCGGAAAAGCCGGCGTGCCATCGGCGCCAAGAAGCCCGTTCACGTGGTCACCGTGGAAATGCGAGATCACCACCATGTCGACCGCCTTGGCATCGATACCGGCGGCAGCCATGTTGTTTGCGAACTGACCGACATTGCCCTTCGTAGCCGCGAACGCGCCGGGACCATTGCCGGTGTCGATAACGACCAGCTTGCCCCCGGTGTTGATGACCAGCGGCGCAAAGTGGATGGTCATCTTGTCCTTTGGCAGGAAGGCCTTGTCGAGCGCCGCGTTGACTTCATCCTTCTTGGCGTTGAGCACGAAGGTGTCAGCCAGCGGAAAGGTACTGGCGCCGTCGGAGATGACATTCACCTGCGCATCGCCGACCTTGTAGCGATAGAAGCTCGGCGCCTGCTTGTCGGCCAGCGGAGCTGCGGCTTTGGCGGAGCCTGTAGCGAGCAATGGAGATGCGGCAAGCGCGGCAGCTCCGGCAAGGGCGTGACGACGTGACAGGTCCATGGTGCAGTTCTCCGGTTGAAGCAGTGACATGCGCAAGACGGGCGGGTCGGGCGGACGTATCGAGCAGCGCTAGATGACTTCTGCGAGTTGCCACGGCATACGTGGCGCCGCCGCGACATGTCAGCCCATTCAACACCCGCGCACGGCGGTTATTCCCGCCAGACTATTTCAATTTCCAGAGCCATTCGACAGTCATCGACAGGCCGTCGCCGAACAGAAGAAGCGCGCCCGACCAGATAAAGGCCGAGGTGAAGTTGGCGACCTGGAAACGCCAATAAGGCATTTCGAAAATGCCGGCCGCCAGTGGCACAGAGGCCCGCAACGGGCCGAAGAAACGGCCGATATAGATGCTGGGTACGCCCCACCTCTTCACGAAGGCTTCGCCGCGCGGAAGCAGCTCGGGGAATTTGGACAGCGGCCAGATCTGGGCGACCTGATCCTTGTATCTGAAGCCGAACCAGTAAGAGAGCCAGTCGCCAAGCGCCGCACCGATGGCCCCGGCAATCAGCACCGGCCAGAAGCTGATGCCGCTCGCGCCAACGAGCGCGCCGATAGCCACCAGCGCCCCCCAGGCCGGCAGCAGCAAGGAGACGAAGGCGAGCGATTCCCCGAAGGCCAGCAGCAGAACGATCGGTGCCGCCCAGACCTGGTTCTGGCGCACGAATTCGATCAGCCCGTGCATCCAGCCTTCCATATGGAGAGTGTTCCTTTACGGTTCTGGCACCGACCTGATTGGCCGCGAACCGTTTTAATCTTCAAACGCCCGCGACAGGTAATCCGGCCACGCCGATCACATCAAGTCACAACATCTGAGAGCCGACAGCCGCGGTGCGGGTGCCCGCCGGTAGATTTGAACCTTTTCCCGGTTTCTGTGTCCAAGGTCACAGACCGGCTTACCCGATGGCACCTCTGTACCGCCGTTGGGGCTTCCCGCCCGCTGTCAAAATCTGGAACTCGAAGGACTCAGATGATCGGATCGCTGATGATGTGCGTGAGTGCAGTTGTATTGTTGATCGGCATGGTCGCCGGCGTTGTGATGGGCATTCGCCAGGACTTCCTTCTGAGCCCCGCACATGCGCATCTCAACCTCGTCGGCGGCGTGCTGCTGTTCCTGTTCGGGTTGTATTACCGCCTGGTACCCGCAGCCGGACACTCCCAGCTGGCCAGGATCCAAGGCGTCATGCACATCATCGGCGGCATCATGTTCCCGGTCGGCATCGGCATCACCTTGCTCGCCAACCACGCCTATGCGGCCATTCCGATCATCGGCTCACTGATCGTGCTTGCGGCCATGGCCCTGTTCGTCGTGATTGTGCTACGCACCGAGCGCTCCGGCACCGCCTGATCCCCCCGAGGTCGCAGCCACATTGCCAACCCGAACGTGGCATAGTCACAGCAACGATTCGCCGCGCTTCGCGCGGCGCAACCCAAGACAAGACTTTAAGACATATGGCCAAGGCACAGAAATCAAACGCGAAAGCCGATCTTTTCGGCGGCGCCAACGCACCAAAATCCGCTGCCGCACCAAAGGCGCCCGCCCGCTCCGCCACCGCCGAGGACGGCTATACGGCGGCCGACATCGAGGTTCTCGAAGGCCTCGAGCCGGTACGACGTCGCCCGGGCATGTATATCGGCGGTACCGACGAAAAGGCGCTGCATCACCTGTTCGCCGAAGTGATCGACAACTCGATGGACGAGGCGCTGGCTGGCCATGCGACCTTCATCGAGGTGGAACTCACCGCCGACGGTTTCCTCTCGGTGTCCGATAACGGCCGCGGCATTCCGGTCGATCCGCATCCGAAGCACCCGAAGAAATCCGCCCTCGAAGTCATCATGTGCACGCTGCATGCCGGCGGCAAATTCGACTCCAAGGTCTATGAGACCTCGGGCGGTCTGCACGGCGTCGGCGTCTCTGTGGTCAACGCCCTCTCCTCGCTGCTCGAGGTCGAGGTCGCGCGTAACCAGCAGCTCTACAAGATGACGTTCGCCCGCGGCATTCCGCAGGGCAAGCTCGAGGATCTCGGCAAAGTTCATAACCGCCGCGGGACCCGCGTACGCTTCAAGCCGGACACCGACATCTTCGGCGCCAAGGCAGCCTTCAAGCCGCAGCGCCTGTTCAAGATGGCGCGCTCCAAGGCCTATCTGTTTGGTGGCGTGAAGATCCGCTGGAAGTGCGATCCGGAATTGCTCAAGGGCCTCGAGGACACTCCGGCGGAGGACGAATTCCACTTCCCCGGCGGCCTCAAGGACTATCTCGCCGCGGCTATCCACGCCGATACGCTGGTGCATCCGGAAATCTTCTCCGGCAAGTCGGGCCGCAACGGCGCCCATGGCGCGTGCGAATGGGCGGTTGCCTGGACTGCCGACGCCGACGGCTTCATGTCGTCCTATACCAACACGGTGCCGACGCCCGACGGCGGCACCCATGAAGCCGGCATGCGCAGCGCCATGTTGCGCGGGTTGAAGGACCACGCCGAACGCGTTGGCCAGGGCAAGCGCTCCGGCACCATCACTTCGGAAGACGTCATGGTCGGTGCCGCCGTGATGCTCTCGGTGTTCGTGCGCGAGCCGGAGTTCCAAGGCCAGACCAAGGACCGTCTCGCGACCGCTGAAGCCCAGAAGATCGTCGAGCAGGCCATCAAGGATCCGTTCGACCACTGGCTGTCCGGCAATCCCGTCCAAGCCAACAAGCTGCTCGAATTCGTGCTCGAGCGCGCCGACGAGCGCCTGCGTCGCCGTGCCGAGAAGGAAACCTCGCGCAAGACCGCGGTGAAGAAGCTGCGTCTGCCCGGCAAGCTCGCCGACTGCACCAATACCGCGACCGAAGGCTCCGAACTGTTCATCGTCGAGGGTGACTCGGCAGGTGGCTCAGCCAAGCAGGCGCGCGATCGCAAGACCCAGGCCATCCTGCCGCTGCGCGGCAAGATCCTCAACGTCGCCTCGGCGACCAAGGAAAAGCTGACGGCCAACGCGCAGATCAGCGACCTCATGCAGGCGATCGGCGCCGGCACCGGCGCGCATTACCGCGAAGAAGACCTGCGCTATTCGCGCATCATCATCATGACCGATGCCGACGTCGACGGCGCCCACATCGCGTCACTGCTGATCACCTTCTTCTACCGGCAGATGCCAAAGATGATCGATGAAGGGCATCTCTATCTCGCAGTGCCGCCGCTCTATCGCCTCACCCATGGGAGCAAGACCGTCTATGCGCGCGACGACGCGCACAAGGACGCATTGCTGAAGAGCGAATTCAACGCCAATGCCAAGGTCGATGTCGGTCGATTCAAAGGCCTCGGCGAAATGATGCCGGCGCAGCTCAAGGAAACCACCATGGACCCGGCAAAGCGCACCTTGCTGCGCGTGCAGTTGCTGCCGGAAGACCGCGACGGCACTGCTGACTCCGTCGAGCGCCTGATGGGCACCAAGGCCGAAGCCCGGTTTGCGTTCATTTCGGACAAGGCAGAATTCGCCAGCGACGAATTGCTGGACGTTTAAAACTCCCGCAGGCATCGCCTCTACGCGATACCTGCGCGGACGTCGAAACTATCGGCGACGACGCGCGTAGCTATCTACATGCGTGCACCATTCCTCACCCTTGGCATTCTCACCTTCCTGATCGGCACCCTCTGGATCGGCCAGGGCACCGGCCTCGTGCATTGGCCGAGATCCAGCTTCATGATCAGCCAGATGCAGTGGACCTATTACGGCGCTGCTCTCGCCGCGCTTGGCGTCGGCCTGATGGGACTCGGCCTCATGCGGCGGTAACGCCCCTCTTCCATCTTCCCGCCAGTCTTGCGATGATCCGTTCCAGACGCGCCACAGAATGCGTCGGACATCACGAGTCGCGGGGCGGACATCTCTTGACCAGCAATCTCTTTGACCTCACCGGCAAAGTCGCCATCGTCACTGGTGGCAATACCGGCATCGGCCTCGGCATGGCACGCGGGCTGGCGAATGCCGGTGCCACCCTCGCGATCGCCGATCGCAACAGCGATAATGCCGCTCAGGCCAAAGCCGAACTTGAGAAATCCGGACATCCCGTGCTCGCGCTGACGACTGACGTCACCGACGCCAGGTCTGTCGCACAGATGGTCGCCGCGACATTGAGCGCGTTCGGCCGCATCGATATCCTCGTCAACAATGCCGGTATCAGCATCTCCGCTCCGATCGAGGAGATGGCACTGGCGGACTGGCAGAAAGTCATCAACGTCAACATGACGGCACCCTTCATCTGCGCGCAGGCTGTCTATGCGCCGATGAAAACCGCAGGCGGCGGCAAGATCATCAATATCGCCTCGGTGCTGGCCACGCTCGGCGCCGGCCAGGCCGCAAACTACGCCGCCAGCAAAGGTGGCATCCTGCAATTCACCCGCGCGCTGGCGACGGCATGGGCTACGGACAACATCCAGTCCAATGCGATTCTGCCGGGGTGGATCGATACTGATCTGACCAAACGTGCCAAGGAAATCCGGCCCGAACTACATGACCGCATTCTCGGGCGCGTACCGGCGCAACGCTGGGGCACCCCAGATGATCTTGCGGGCGCGGCCGTGTTCCTGGCCAGCGCGGCTTCGGATTTCGTGAACGGAGCTGCCCTCACCGTCGATGGCGGCTTTTCGATTCAAGGCTGATGCAATGAGGACAACACCATGACTACAGGACTGTTCGATCTCTCCGGCAAAGTGGCCATCGTCACCGGCGGCAATGGCGGCATCGGGCTCGGCATGGCGCGGGGTCTGGCGCAGGCGGGTGCGACCATCGCCGTAGTCGGCCGCAATCAGACCAAGTCCAAGGACGCCGTCGCGGAGTTGACCGAGAGCGGCGCGAGGGCCGTCGCCATTGAGGCCGATGTGACCGACAAGACCGCTGTCGACGGCATGATCGCACGCGTGCTGAAAGAACTCGGCCGCATCGATATCCTCGTCAACAATGCCGGCATCAATATCCGCAAGCCGCCACACGAAATCGCACTCGACGAATGGGACAGCGTGATCAAGACCAATCTCACCAGCGCCTTCGTCTGTTCGCAGGCGGCGCATCCGGCGATGAAAGCCGCAGGCGGCGGCAAGGTCATCAATATCGGATCGATGCTGTCGATCTTCGGCGCATCTTTCGCGCCGGCCTATGCCGCCAGCAAAGGCGGGATCGTGCAGTTCACCCGCTCCTGCGCCGTCGCATGGGCGCCGCACAACATCCAGTGCAACGCCATCCTGCCGGGCTGGATCGATACCGAACTGACACAGAATGCACGCCGTGAAGTCGACGGCCTGCATGACAAGGTCCTGGCACGAACGCCCGCCGGCCGCTGGGGCGCATCCAGAGATTTTGCGGGCATTGCCGTATTCCTGTCGTCACGCGCCTCGGATTTTGTCACCGGCACGGCAATCCCCGTGGACGGCGGCTTCTCGGTGCAGGGCTAGTCTGTTTCAGGCCTCAGGCGATTGCACGTGTTCCGGCCGCACACCGATGGCCAGGAAGCGTGCGGTCAGCCCCTGCAACGGTGGAAACGCACTGACCAGTCGCATGATCAGCGGCGGCGTCAGCGGCTCGCGGCCCTTGGCCAATGCCCGGCTGATGATGTTGTTCTGCATCACAACCTGCATGCCCTGTGTTACGCGCATCGGGAATTCGCGACGACGCCGCACCGCGCCGAGGTCGTCCTCGGTCACCGGTCCCTTCGCCAGCTTCGCCGCCAGAAGGTTGGCGGTCGCGACGGCGTCCTGCACCGCGATATTCACACCGACGCCGCCAACAGGGGACATCGCATGCGCGGCGTCGCCGATGCACAGCAGCCCCGGCCGGGTCCAGCGCTTGAGCCGATTGATCGCGACGGTCAGTAGTTTGATGTCGTCCCAGCTCTTCAGGTCTCCGATATGCGCGCTCAGCATCGGCGCCAGACGTGACGTCTCGGCACGGAAAGCCTCAAGGCCACGCGCCTTGATCTCCTCATAGTGTCCCTTCGCAATCACATAAGCACACTGCCAGTAGTCGCCGCGATCGATGGTCACCATCATCTTGCCGGGCTCAAGGCGCGCGAACACGCTCTCCGTCTCCGAACCCTTGGCGACGCGAAACCACAAGATGTCCATCGGCGCTGCGATGTCTTCAACCTCCAGCTTCGCAGCCGGCCGCACGATGGAATGCCGACCATCGCAGGCCACGGTCAGATCGGCACGGATCTGGACCGGCCCCTGCTCGGTCATGGCTTTGACGCCAATCACCTGCTCGCCCGACCAGATGAGATCGATCGCCTCGGTGTTCATCATCACCTTCAGATGCGGATAGCGCTGCCCCTTGTCGCGCAGGAAACTGAGGAAATCCCACTGCGGCATGAAGGCGATGAACGGATATTTCGCGCTGGTGCGGCTGATATCCGCAATGCGCAGCTTATGCGTTCCGAAGAAGCCATCCATTTTCTGGATACGGTCGTGCTTGATCTTGAGGAAGTCGTCGATCAGGCCGAGCTCATCCATCACCTGCAGCGTCGAAGGATGCACGGTGTCACCGCGGAAATCGCGGAAGAAATCGGCATGCTTCTCGAGGACAATCGTATCGATGCCCGCACGGCCAAGCAGATAGCCGAGCATCATCCCGGCAGGGCCGCCACCAACGATACAGCAGCGCGCAGTCAGCGAGTTCTCGTTCGCGCCTGCAGTCATTCGTTTTTCCTCAAGAACAGAATTACAACTTGAGGGAGGCTGCGGGTTTCCGTCAACGGAAAACGCAGTACCTCTAGCTTGCGGGGATCGGCGTGCTCTGGAAAGCCAGCAATTGCCAGCGATCGTCACGACGGATCCAGACGACTGTCGTTCGGCTGTTGAGCTGTCTCAACTGCCCGACGATCATGACCTCACCCGTCATACGGTCCGTCACAAGCGCAGCCTGACCAGCGATGCGGATATCCTGATCCAAGAAATTCAGCTCGTGATAGCGATAGTAATGGTTATCGAGCTTGGCGATATATTCCGCCCTCGTGTCAACTTCGGCGTTCGAATGCGTGTAGGCCAGTTCTTCGGCAAAAAGCTCTTCGAGCTCTGGCACATCCGATCTCAACATCGCCTGCCGGCGGCGTTCTTCGAGCTCTTTGATGTCGGCGATGACTTTGGCTCGCAGGGCGGTGTCGATCATGCTTATCGATTTCCAGAACGTCGAAAGCTCTTGGTTTCCGATACGCTGCCGTCGCGGAAGGTCAATTCGACAGAAACGAACTTCGTGGTCGCAGGGATCTTGATATACGGTTCGGCGCCAGATGGTGTCGCAATCGGGTCGTGCAGATCGCAGGGCGGGAATTTCAGAACCTTGTCCGGCACGGCACTGTCGATACCCACGCGGGCTTCGCGGATGGCACAGCGATATGACATCAGGTGCGTATAATACATCAACGGTGTGTTGTAGCCACCGAAGGCAAGCCAGCTTCCAGCGGTCATATCGAGGATCTTGCGCTGGTCGCGAACCAAGGCGGCTTCCGGATCGAAGCGGATCGGAAACGGGCCCTGCATCTCGCCGTTAGCGTCGATGTAACGCAGATAGATCGTCGCCGCCGCGGCATCGGCATCGAGCTGGATCGCCGGATTCGGCATCCGCTTGCGCGTGCGTGGATCGAGCGTGTCCATGAAGCCGGTCTCGCGGAAGCTGCCCGCCTCGCCCATCCGCCAGGATATGCCCAGCGTCGGATCAGCGATCGAGAACATCACGGTCCAGCCGCCATTGTGGCGCGAGAAGCTGGCGATCGGTGCGTTCACCGCATCGTTGGCGGGCGGCAGTTGCGGAACGTTGACAGGCGGCAGCGCAGCGACCTGCTGCAGCGGTTCGGCCGGCTGCGCATTGGCCGGCTTGGGCGCCGGACCATTGAGAAAGACGTCATCGACCATCTGGTCGAAATACACCGGCACCTGGCGGTGCTTCACGGTCTCCGCCATCTCACTGACGGTCCGCCGGGTGCGCTGCGCGACCTGCACCAGGTTCAGCGATGGCTCCTGCAATTCCTTGATGAAGGCGCGCGTGAAAACGGAATTCGGATCGGTGTCGTTGTTCGACAAGCGATCCAGCGCGGTCTGCCGCGGCCCTGCCGAGAAGATTGAAAATACGCCTTCCGGGAGCGTTGTCATCGGGGCGAGGCCGCCGCTGCCGGCCACTGCGCGAGTGCCAGCGCGCTCGAACGGATTGTTGCGACAGGCATCGAACACCAGAATCGACGTCCGCGCGCCGCGCATCTGCAGGCGCGTCACGATACGGTCGGCAAGGATCGCGGAGTCGCGCACCAGTTCTTCCTGGCCTTCGGTGGCCGCCGGGACGTCCGTCGGCAGCAGGAAATTCTGGCCAGCGATCTCGAAGCCGTGGCCCGCAAAAAAGAAAAAGGCCGTATCGCCTTTTTCAATCGTCGAATCGAAAGCGAGCAACGACTGGCTGAAGGCCTGCCGGGTCTGGTTCTCGGCCACCATGACACTGAAGCCGAGACCCTTGAGGGCGTCGCCCATGCTGCGGGCATCGTTTACAGCCTTCTGCAGCTTCGGCACGTTACGGTAGTCATTATTGCCGATGACCAGCGCCACGCGTTTCGCGGCAAAGGCCGGCGCCGCCGAAAGTGCTGCCGCAGCCAGCGCCGCGAGCAGGATCAAAAACCGTCGCATTGTTCTATCCCCGCCCCGCCAGCGCATTATCCGTATGGTGGCTGGACCGCGTGATTCTCTGCCTTGGTCGAGGCAGAAGGGCGGCCGGTTCAAACCGAGGTCTAGCCGCTACCACCCGTTTTGTCCTGCCTGCTCAGGCAGATCGTCTGCCCGCCGATTACAGCCCCGCTGCCACATTTTCCGCCTTAATCTCCGCTAGCCCGAGCCCAATCAGAGTCTGGAGATCATCGTGAAATCACTCGTCCTCGCAGCCGCGCTGCTGCTTCCCACCATGGCACTTGCGCAGGATGCGGCCCCCGTCACCGCGGTAAAGCCCCCGGCTGCCGCCGCCAAACCGAAGCGCGCACCGGTTGCCGTCAAGCCTGCACAGACCACCCCGGAAGTGCTGGATATCACCCAGATCATCGGGATCCGCCAAGTCGATCCAGCGACATATGAGGTCGATGCCCGTCTACAGAGCGGCAGCGAGGTGCATCTGCGCATGAATGCTTTCGTGATGCAGAATCTCGGGATGCAGCTTGGCACTTACGGCAAATAGGCACCTTGCGGTATTCCTCGCACGCGCGCCGGAATTGGTGGGCTTCCGGACGCCTCGGCGGGCGCTTTCGATCGGGCGTGATGACGTACCGCGCGGCGCGATGTCCTGTGGATAAGGGTTACGCGGCAAATCATCGACATGATTGCCCCGACATGTGCTATGTGACAATTCATGAGGTCCGGAGCCAATCCGGGGGGCAATTGCTAAAGCCGGCCCCTGCTACAGGCAACCACGTTAGGAAGCGCGTCTCAGGAACTTTGCGTTCCTCCGTAGCTTGGCGATCTGAGGACGGGATTTTTTAGACTGTAAGATTTCAGGCAGTTTTTAATCACCCGCCCGAAGCCCGCTACGACTGGATACCTGACGACCAATGGCAAAAAAGATGATTACGCCCGGGCACGAGTTGCTGCTTCGGGTCAACCAGGCTTTCCTCGATCACGGCTATGCCGGTCTGTCGATGGTCGGTCTCGCCAGAGAATGCGGCTTCACGCAGCGCGCGCTCTATTACTATTTCAGCAACAAGGAAGAAGCATTTCGTGCGAGCGTCGCCCATCGCAACGAGGTTGCGATCGCGCAGGCGCTTGAGGCCGGCCAGAAGATCCGGGAAAGCGGCGGCAGCGCACTCGATATCTTTGCGACGATCATCGACCTGAGATACGGCGAAACCCGCCGGATGCTGACCTTCTCGCCGCATACCGTCGAGCTTAATGCGGAAGCCTTTCGGCGCTGCCGCGATCTCATGATCGAGTCCGCCATTGCCTTCCAGGCCGAGTTGGAAAAGCTGATCGTCGATTTCCACTACAGCAAACTGCTGGTCCTGACCGGTCGTTTCACGGCTGCACAGATCGCGCAGGCGCTGGCCGATGGTGGACGGGCAGTCAATCAGGCACTCCCTCCGATCGCGGCGAATGACTTCTCGGCTCGCTATCGACAGACCTGCGAGATGATCCTGTATGGCTGCGCGGCAGTGCCAACGCAGATCTGAAACGCCGCGGTTCGCCGCATATTCGCCCTCTCGACTCATAGAGTTCCATCGACATATGGTCCGCGCGGGCTGCGGATGACGCGTAATGCGTCACCGCTGTGAGATGCGGGGCTTCAGATGAACGACCAGGTGCGGACGCACGGGGCGCCGGCGAGCGCAGCCGTGCCGACTATTGCGACACGCCTGGACGGCCTGCCAGTCTCGCCGCTTCACCTCGGTATCTTTGCGCTCTGTGCCTTCGGCCTGTTCGCAGACATCGCCGAAGTGGCGCTCAGCAATGCTTTTTCCGGCATCTTCCTTGCGCCGCCTTACAGTATTTCGCGCGGCGATTTATCGCTGTTGTTGGCGTCGGTATTTGCCGGCGGCGCCGTTGGGGCACCTGTTTTCGGCTGGATTGCGGATCGCTATGGTCGGCAGATCGCGCTGCAGAGCGCGCTCGCAGTTCTGGCGCTGAGTTCACTCGCCGTCGCCGCCAGTCGCGATGTCGCAACCATGACGGCCTTCCGCTTCATTTCCGGCCTCGCCATCGGCGGCTATCCGCCTCTGACATCGGCCTATCTGTCAGACCTGCTGCCACCGAAGCGCCGCGGCTCGCTGATGATGCTATGCGGCGCGCTCGCCTTTCTCGGTGCACCAGCGATCATCCTGATGATCCGCTGGCTGACGCCCATCGCGCCATGGGGCATCGAAGGCTGGCGTTGGGCTTTGATCTTCGGCAGCGCGTGCTCGACCCTGACGGGCCTACTGTTCTTCCTGGTGCCGGAATCGCCGCGCTGGCTCGCATCGGTCGGACGCGACGCCGAGGCTGATGTCTCGTGCCGTCGCTTCGAAGCGTCCGCGCGTCAGCCATCGCCGCCAGCGATCTCCGCTCCTGAAACGATTGCAACCAAATCCAGCGGCTTCCGAGCGCTCGCCCGCGACCGGATCAGCCTGCGGCGCACAGCGCTTCTTGCCGCGCTCTATGTCCTTGGACCTTGGGCCACGATCGGCTTCCCGCTGCTCAGCGCCGCAGTGATGGTGCAGAAGGGATTCCATGTCAGTGAATCCCTGCTGTTCGCTGGTCTCACAATGTTCGGCCCGTCGATCGGCATCGCGGCGGCAGCGGCTTTCGTCGATCGCATCCCGCGCCGCCTCGCTCTGATCGCCTGCGCCGTGGTGATGATCGCAACCGGACTGACTTTTGCGATCAGCACGGTCCTGACGCCGCTCATCGTCACCGGCATCGTCTTCAATCTCGCCAGCGCGGTCTATAGTGCCGTGCTCAGTCTCTATGCGGTGGAGTTGCTGCCGACACATCTGCGCGCCTCGGCCACCGCCGGCGCCTGGGGCCTCGGCCGCATTGTATCTGCACTGGTACCGATCGCACTCCTGCCGCTACTCGGCAGCCACGGCGCCATTGCGATGTTCACGGTGATCTCGGCCGCGCTCATCGTGAGCGGAACGCTGATCGGTATCGCCGGGCCGCCCGGCCGCGAACGCAAACCGGTCGACTAGATATCCCCGCGACCTCCGCGGGAAGTGCCGCGGGAGACCGTCAAAACGAGCTTTTATGGCCATTTATGCGTAAACATTAAGCGTTTTCGGCCGTTTCAGATGGGGACGGATTGACTTTGGCCGATTCCGGCCTATGTTCCGGCTCGACGCGGCCCGGTATCGAAACGCGATATCTTGAGTAAGCCGCCTGTCAGCGCCCAGCGTCTCCGTGCATGTTTGCGTGCCGCTCCGGGGATAAGCGCTGCAGTATTTTCCGAGAATCCAAGCGGCGGTTTCGACCTGAGGCGTGATTCCGAACGGTGATCATCCGGATACCGGATCAGATCATGCCCCCATACAGAGGCTCAATGTCCTTCTCCAATCTCGGCCTGTCCGACAAGGTTCTCGCCGCAGTCGCGGCCACCGGTTACACCACCCCAACCCCCATTCAGGAACAGGCGATTCCTCATGTGCTGGCGCGCAAAGACGTGCTCGGCATCGCCCAGACCGGCACTGGCAAGACCGCTGCCTTCGTTCTCCCGATGATGACCATGCTGGAAAAGGGCCGAGCCCGCGCCCGCATGCCCCGCACGCTCATTCTCGAACCAACCCGCGAACTGGCCGCACAGGTCAAGGAGCAGTTCGACAAATACGGCGTCGGCCAGAAGCTCAACGTGGCGCTGCTGATCGGCGGAGTCTCGTTCGGTGATCAGGACACCAAGCTCACCCGCGGCGTCGACGTGTTGATCGCCACCCCGGGCCGCCTGCTCGACCATACCGAGCGCGGCGGACTGCTTCTCACCGGCGTCGAATTGCTGGTGATCGACGAAGCCGACCGCATGCTGGACATGGGCTTCATCCCCGACATCGAACGCATCTGCAAGCTGGTGCCGTTTACTCGTCAGACCCTCTTTTTTACGGCGACCATGCCGCCGGAAATTCGCCGCATCACCGAGACCTTCCTGCACAACCCGGTGAAGATCGAAGTCTCCAAACCTGCCTCGACCGCGGTTACTATCACCCAGCAGCAAGTCAACGTCGGCCGCGAGCCGCACGAGAAGCGCGAAGTACTTCGCTCGTTGATCCGCGAAGCCACCGACCTCAAGAACGCAATCATCTTCTGCAACCGCAAGCGTGAAGTCGCGCTGCTCGCCAAGTCGCTGCAGAAGCATGGCTTTGCCGTCGGCGCCCTCCACGGCGACATGGAGCAGTCGGCCCGACTTGCCGCGCTCGATCAATTCCGCAAGGGCGAATTGCCGATCCTGGTGGCCTCCGATGTTGCCGCCCGCGGCCTCGATATTCCCGCCGTCAGCCACGTCTTCAATTTCGACGTCCCGCATCACTCCGACGACTACGTGCACCGCATCGGCCGTACCGGCCGCGCCGGCCGCCTCGGCACCGCCATCTCGCTGGTGGCGCCCGCCGACCAGAAGTCGATGCTGGCCATCGAGAAGCTGATTGGCCAGTCCATTCCCAAGATCGAATCCAGCGTCGCTGTCGTGGAGCCTGTCGAAGGCGAAACCGCCGAGGCGCCGCGCCAGTCGCGCAACCGCACCGGCAATCGCGAAGCCAATGCCGAACATCCGCGCGGCAGCCGCGACGGTCATCGCAAAGATCAGCCCCGTGAAGGTGGACGGGATCGCAAGCCGCGCCGTGAGCGTGGCCCGCGCGGTGAAGGTGGTCGTTCGGAAGGCGGCGAGCGCAGCCCGCAGCCGCAGGCCGCCGAAGCCGCTTTCGCTGCACCGGTGGTCGCCGCTCCTCAGGCGCAGCGCCCGCCGTCGATCGGCCGCGCCGAAGCGCCACGCCCGCGCCGCGAGGACAACGAACCGGCGGATCATTCGCACCTTCCGGCCTTTTTGTTGCGCCCCATCCGAGCACGCGCATAGGTAGTGCCCCGCCAGAAGCGTTTACGTGCCGTTCACTCTCGTCCCCTAATCTGAATGCGATATTTTTAACAAATTTGCATTTCAGAGGACGGCGCATAGCCGCTGTCCACGAGGGCACAGAACGTGACCGGCATCCTGGACGAACAAGAGCGGACTTTGGCCTTTGCCGAAGTCGCGCTGGGCCAAATCAGATCCCTGCGCCAGACGGCGATTCCGCGCAACTATGAGATCTGGTACGTCTACGCGACTGGCTACAATTCGGCGCTCAACAAGGTCATCAATGAGACGCTGGCCCGCAATGGCCGCCTGACCGAAGCCGACCTCGACCAGATTCACGACACTTATCTCTCGCAGATTCGCACCACCGATCGCATCGATCAGGTCGGCGCCCGCGTTATCGGCGAGATCGACGACGTGATGGCGCTCATCACCGATGCGTTGGGCATGACGACGAACTTCAATGCCAGTCTGGATGGTGCCAGTAAGGAATTATCGCGGGCGCACGATCCTGTTGCGGTGAAGGCCGTGATCGAGAGGCTCGTCAAATCCACCCGTGAAGTACACGACACCAACAAGGCGCTGGAAGAGCGGCTACTGTCCTCGAAGAGCGAGGTCTACACGTTGCAACAGAGCCTCGAGGCGATCCGCGCCGAGAGCCTGACCGATCCCCTCACCGCGCTCGGCAACCGCAAGTATTTCGACCGTGCGCTGATGGCGGCAATCGATACCGCGGTGAAGCGCGGCGAACCGTTGTCGCTGCTGATGCTCGACATCGATCACTTCAAGTCCTTCAATGACAATTACGGCCATCTCACCGGCGATCAGGTGCTGCGCCTTGTCGGTCAGTCGCTGAAGCAGACCATCAAGGGGCAGGATATCACCGCGCGCTATGGCGGCGAGGAATTCGCCGTGGTGCTGCCGAACACGCCGCTGCGCCAGGCGCTCACCGTCGCCGATCACATCCGCCGCGCCGTGATGTCAAAGGAACTGAAGAAAAAATCGACTGGCGAGATCCTGGGACGCGTCACGATTTCAGTCGGCGTCTCGATGCTGCAGATCGGCGACGATACGGAATCGCTCATCGGCCGTGCCGATGCTTGTCTCTATGCCGCGAAGCGCAATGGCCGCAACCGCGTCATCTGCGAACTCGATCCGGAATATTCGGCGGAGCTGCAGTTTCAGGTGGCGTGATGCCCCCGCACTCCGTCCTCATGATGAAGAGCGCGTCTCGAAACGCGAACTGACGTGCTGGCGCCTGTGGCCATCCCCAGCGAATGGCTTCACCATTCGCAAGGAGACGCCGCGCAAACGCGCGGCTCCTCAGGACGGGGACCTGCGCTTCTTTGCGACTTTATTCGCTGTCTTGCCCACGACCTTCTTGGCCGCAGTCCTCTTCGCCGCTTTCTTTTTCGCTGCGATCTTGTTCACGACCTTCGCTGTCGTCTTCTTCACCGTCCGCTTCTTGCTGGCCTTTGCCAGCGACGCACGAATCGCTGCGGCATGCGCGCCCCTTGCCCATTCGGTGACTTCATCGGGATCGTCATAGAGCCGCTCCGGCAATCGCCAGTAGGATCCAACCATCCGCAGCTTGCCGCGCATCTCATATTGGAAACATTGCGAGCCCTCGCTCTCGAAGCGAGGGATCGAGTTTTCGTCGGCGCGCAGATAGATCGCACCGCGCAACACCAGCGCGAAGTTGATGCCATCGGCCGATACGCCAAAGCCGGAAAACATCCGGCGGATCGTCACCGGGCCAAAGCCGGCGAAAAGCTCACTGAGGAAATCACGGTCCATGGACGAAGTGTAGGACGGGGCGCGCGATTGCGGAAGCGTCCAATCCGCTCGCTCTCCCTACATCATGGCCGGACTTGATCCGGCCATCCAGCTTGCTTTTTGCAAGGTTGCACAAAGATGGATGCCCGGATCAGGTCCGGGCACAACAGCGCTTCCGCTTGAAGGGTGTTGGGTCTTAAGAGCCCGACGACCGAAGTCTCAGCCGTCGATCTTCGCCGGCGTCAGTTGCACGGACTCGCCGCAGCCGCAGGCCGAGATCTGGTTCGGGTTGTTGAACACAAACTGGGCCTGCATGCGGTCGGTCTTGTAGTCCATTTCGGTGCCGAGCAGGAACAGAACGGCCTTGGGATCGACCAGGATCTTCACGCCCTTGTCCTCGACGATTTCGTCGGTCGGCTTGATGTCGTGGGCATATTCGACAGTGTAGGACTGGCCGGCGCAGCCGCCGTTCTTGATACCCACGCGCAGGCCGACGATTTCTGAATCGGCGCGCTGGGTCAGCTCCTGGATCCGCGTCGCGGCAGCATCGGTCAGCCGCATCACCTGCGGACGGGGTCGCGGCTTCGGCTTGGCAGCCGGTATGGTCGGGTTCGGTGTCATCTCAGTCATGTGTTCAGTCCTGGCGGCCATTCAAGGCCGCAAATCTCGCTTCAACGAACCAGACGCAACCATCACCACATATTCAGGACAAGACGGGCCTCGTCAGTCATCCGGTCCGGCGTCCAGGTCGGTTCCCAGACGATATCGACCTTGACCAGGCCGACGCCCGGCACGCTGGCCACGGCGTTCTCCACCATGGTCGGCAATTCTTCTGCCGCCGGGCAGTTCGGCGTCGTCAGCGTCATCTCGACCTGAACGGAGCGATCGTCCTTGATGTCGACTTTATAGATCAGGCCGAGCTCGTAGATGTCAGCCGGAATTTCCGGGTCGAACACGGTCTTCAGCGCGGCGACGATCTCGGTGCCCAGACGTTCGGTTTCGGCGGGATCGAGCGCCGAGGTGGTCTGCATGTGAGCAGGCTTCTCAGCCTCGGGGGTGGCGTCCGGCGTTTTGGCTTCTGCAATGTCACTCATGCAAACAACTCCCGTGCCTTGATCAGCGCCTGTGCGAGGTGGTCGACCTCCTCGCGGGTATTATACATTCCGAATGATGCACGGCACGTGGCCGTCACATTGAATCGCTCCAGAAGCGGCATCACGCAGTGGGTCCCAGCGCGGACAGCAACGCCCTGCCGGTCGATCACCGTCGCCACGTCATGGGCGTGTGCGCCCTTCAGTTCGAACGAAATCACCGGTCCCTTGTTCTTGGCGGTGCCGATGATGCGCAGCGAATTGATCTCGCGCAGCCGGTCCTGTGCATAGGTCAGGAGGTCGTGCTCATGCGCAGCGATCCGCTCCTTGCCGATCGAATTCACGTAATCGATGGCAGCGCCGAGGCCGATGGCTTCGACGATGGCGGGCGTGCCGGCCTCGAACTTGTGCGGCGGATCCCCATAGGTGACCCACTCCTTCGCCACTTCACGGATCATCTCGCCGCCGCCGGCATAAGGCCGCATCGCGACCAGCTGGTCATATTTGCCATACAGCACGCCGATGCCGGTCGGCCCGTACAGCTTGTGGCCGGTGAAGATGTAGAAGTCGGCGTCGATGTCCTGCACGTCGATCGGCATGTGAACAGCAGCCTGGCTGCCATCGACCACGACGGGAATGCCGCGCGCATGCGCGAGCTTCACGACGTCCTTGACCGGAACCAGCGTGCCCAGCGCATTGGACATCTGGGTGATGGCGACGATCTTGGTGCGGTCGGTCAGCAGCTTCTCGAACTCGTCGATCAGGAAGTTGCCTTCATCATCGACCGGCGCCCATTTGATGACGGCGCCCTGACGCTCGCGCAGGAAGTGCCACGGCACGATATTGGAATGGTGCTCCATGATCGAGAGCACGATCTCGTCACCCGGCTTGATGTTCTCGCCGCCCCACGCCGCCGCGACAGTGTTCAGCGCGTCGGTGGCGTTGCGGGTGAAGATGATTTCTTCCGGGCGCTTCGCATTGAGGAAATGCTGCACCTTGATGCGCGCGCCCTCATAGGCCTCCGTCGCCGCATTGGCGAGGTAATGCAGTCCGCGATGCACATTGGCATATTCGGACTTGTAGGCCTCGGTCATGCGATCGAGCACGGCATAGGGCTTCTGAGCCGACGCCGCGTTGTCGAGATAGACCAGCGGCTTGCCATAGACCTTCATCTCAAGCGCCGGAAAATCCTCGCGGACGCGAGCGACGTCATACGACCCGTTCGAGACCGCGGGATGTAATGTCATGCGCGCGTCTCCAGCCAGCGCTCCGCAGCCGATATCGCCACGTCACGCAGATCGTCATTCACGATCGACTCCAGCGCTTCACCCACGAATGCCTGGATCAGCAGCGCCTGTGCAGCCTTCTCCGGCAGGCCGCGAGCCCGCAGATAGAACAGCAAGCTGTCATCCAGGGCGCCGATGGTCGCACCATGGCCGCACTGTACGTCGTCAGCGAATATCTCGAGCTCGGGCTTGTTGTCGATCTCGGCCTCGTCGGACAGCAGCAGCGCCCGCGACATCATTTTGCCGTCGGTCTTCTGCGCGATCTGATGGACATTGATGCGGCCCTGGAACACCGAATGCGCGCGATCGTCGAGCACAGCGCGGAACAGCTCACGGCTGAGGCAATTCGGAGCCGCATGCTCGATCACGAAGGTGCAGTCGCCATGCTGCTTGTCGCGCAGCAAGTGGACGCTATTGGTCGACAGCTCCGAGTCCACGCCAGCCAGCGTGATGAAGCTCTGGTAGCGGCTGACGCCGCCGCCAGTGGTCAGACTGAAGGTGTTGAACTTGGTGCGTGCACCGACCGTGACAATGGCGGTTGCGATATTCGCGGCATCGCCGGCGTCTTCCATCACGCGCACATGCTGCAGATCGGAATCGTCACCAATCCAGATCACGACAGCGTCATGGGCCTGATAGGACTTCGCGGTCTCTGTCGCGACAAAGCTCTCGACCAGCGTCACACGCGCACGATTGCCGATGCGCACCAGCGACCGCGTGAATGCCGCCACGCCCGGGCGTGTCGCGACATGTACGATGTGCAGAGGCCGGGCCGGAGCGGCATCGTCAGCGATATCGACCAGCATGCCGTCGGTGGCGAAGGCGGCATTCAGTGCGATCATCGGATCTGCGACGCGCGAGCGCAGCAGATCAGCCCGCGTCGCACTGGTGGCGTCGTCGAGCATGGCACTGAGTGCATGCACGGTCACGCCGCCGCCCGACGTCAGATCGGAGAGGCCCGCAGCGAAGACACCGTCCACGATGACGAGCTTCTGCGTATCGCCCGTGCCGAGCGTTTCGACCATCTTGGCAGCCTGTGCCAACGCAGCCTGATCCGGTGCCGGCGCAAGCGGCGCCACATCGCGCAGCAGGTTGCGCAGGTCGGTATATTTCCATTCCTCGATGCGCCGGGTCGGCAGACCCGTGCGCGCGAAATCGTCGAACGCCTGCTGGCGCGTTTCGGCCACCGTGCCGACACCCGGCAACCGGCCGCGCGCAGCGGCGAACGTGCCGTCCAGCACTGCGCCCGTTGTCGTCTTTGCGAGAGCTACATTCATGATTGTCTCACTCAGGCCGCCGCTTCTTCGTACTGCGCGTAACCGGACTCTTCGAGTTCCAGCGCCAATTCCTTGCCGCCGCTCTTCACGACGCGGCCCTTTGACATCACATGCACATGGTCCGGCACGATGTAGTTCAGCAAGCGCTGGTAATGGGTGATCACCACCATGGCGCGATCCGGGCTGCGCAGTGCATTGACGCCGTCTGCCGCGACGCGCAACGCGTCGATGTCGAGACCAGAGTCCATTTCGTCGAGGATGCACAGGCTCGGCTGGAACAGCGCCATCTGCAGCACTTCGTTGCGCTTCTTCTCGCCGCCGGAGAAGCCGACATTGACGCCGCGCTTCAGCATATCCATCGGGATGTTCAGCGAGGCCGCGACTTCGCGGACCTTCCTGAGGAAATCCGGCACCAGATATTCGGATTCGCCGCGCGCCTTGCGCTGTGCGTTCACCGCGGTGCGCAGGAAGTTCATCGTCGTCACGCCGGGAATTTCCACGGGATACTGGAACGCCAGGAACACGCCCTTGGCCGCGCGCTCGTCGGGCTCCATTTCCAGCAGGTCTTCGCCCTTGAACAGGATCTCGCCGCCGGTCACTTCATAACCCGGCTTGCCGGCGATGACATGGCTGAGTGTGGATTTACCCGAACCGTTCGGCCCCATGATGGCATGCACTTCGCCGCCATTCACGGTCATCGTCAGCCCATGAAGAATCTCGCGATCCTCGACACGAACCTGCAGGTCTTTCACTTCAAGCAATGCGGTCATCAGTCTCTATCCTTTGATCATCATCGTCACCCTCGCCTGAACGCGCTTGGGCTCAGGCTGGAGTGCTCGCCAATCGCGACGAGCCTCTAAGGATGGTTTTAATTTTGCCGACATCCTGGAAGCGCCGCAGTGCGGCCAACCGCGATGGCGGGACTTAGCCCACCGATCCCTCAAGCGAGATCGAAATCAGCTTCTGTGCTTCGACTGCGAATTCCATCGGCAACTGCTGCAACACGTCCTTGACGAAGCCGTTCACTACGAGGCCCACGGCCTCTTCCTGCGACAGGCCACGCTGGATGCAATAGAACAGCACGTCTTCGGAGATCTTCGAAGTGGTCGCCTCGTGCTCGAACAGCGTCGAGGCATTCTTCGCCTCGATATACGGCACCGTATGCGCGCCGCACTGATCGCCGATCAGGAGCGAGTCACAGGCCGTGAAGTTGCGTGCGTTCGTTGCCTTGCGATGCGCGGTGACGAGGCCGCGATAGGTGTTCTGCGACTTGCCCGCAGCGATGCCCTTGGAGATGATCCGGCTCGTCGTGTTCTTTCCGAGATGGATCATCTTGGTGCCGCTATCGACCTGCTGATAGCCGTTCGAAATCGCGATCGAATAGAACTCGCCGCGCGAATTGTCGCCGCGCAGGATGCAGCTCGGATATTTCCAGGTGATCGCCGAACCGGTCTCGACCTGGGTCCAGGAGATCTTGGAGTTATCACCGCGGCAGTCGCCGCGTTTGGTGACGAAATTGTAGATGCCGCCCTTGCCCTCGGAATTGCCGGGGTACCAGTTCTGCACCGTCGAATACTTGATCTCGGCGTCGTCCAGCGTGACCAGCTCGACGACAGCCGCATGCAGCTGGTTCTCGTCGCGCTGCGGCGCGGTACAGCCTTCAAGATAGCTGACATACGCGCCCTTGTCGGCGATGATCAACGTGCGCTCAAACTGACCGGTATTGCGCTCATTGATACGGAAATAGGTCGACAGTTCCATCGGGCAGCGAACGCCCGGCGGCACATAGACGAACGACCCGTCCGAGAACACGGCCGAGTTTAGCGTGGCATAGAAATTATCCGAGGTCGGCACGACCGTGCCGAGATACTGCTTCACCAGATCGGGATGCTCGCGGATGGCTTCCGAGATCGGCATGAAGATGACGCCGGCCTGCTTCAGCTCTTTCTGGAATGTGGTCGCGACCGACACCGAGTCGAACACGGCGTCGACTGCAATCCTGCGCTCACCCTCGGGCCGAACGACACCTTCCAGCGCCTCGATCTCTCGGAGGGGAATGCCGAGCTTCTTGTAGGTTTCGAGAATCTCGGGATCAATCTCGTCGATCGAGCCGATGGTCTTCTTCGGCTTCGGTGCCGAATAGTAATAGAGATCCTGGAAGTCGATCTTCGGATACTCGACCCGCGCCCACTTCGGCTCTTCCATGGTCAGCCAACGGCGATACGCCTCAAGACGCCATTCCAGCATCCATGCCGGCTCGTTCTTCTTGGCGGAGATGTAGCGGACGGTGTCTTCGGAGAGACCCTTCGGGGCCTTCTCGGATTCGATGATGGTCTCGAATCCATAACGATATTGATCGACGTCGATCTGGCGAACCCGATCGACGGTCTCTTGTACGGCAGCCATTTTATCCTCCGCTCGCGGTTTCAAGGACCGCGGTGGATCAATCCAGAAACGTGAAACTCAAAGCTTGTCGGGGTTCTTTACGATGTTCCCGCGGGGAAATCACCCCTCTTAGAACCGTTCAAGCTGTGTTTCGTCGCTATGTTTAAGTAGTGTACCCGAGAGCTTTCGCCAAGCCTCCAGGCATCGATCGACATCCGCTTCGGTGGTCGACCAGCCCAGACTGAGACGCACGGCACCCCGGGTCAGTTCCGGCCCGAAACCCATGGCTTCCAGCACGTGGGACGGCTGCACCTTACCAGAGGAACAGGCCGACCCCGACGATACCGCGATACCTTCGAGATCAAATCCAATCACGGCAGTCTCGGCCCGCAAGCCGGGGGCGCCGAACAGGACCGTATTGGGCAAACGCGGCACGTCTTGGGCAAACACAAGTCCGTTGCTGGATTGCCGCAAGCCCGCCTCAAGCCGCTGACGCAGTTTTTCGACCCGTTTCATGTCATCAAGCGACGCCATTGCGGCCATCACAGCGGCGCCGAAGCCGGCGATTCCGGGCACGTTTTCGGTTCCCGCCCGGCGGCCGAGCTCCTGTCCGCCACCGCGGAGCAACGCATCGAGCCCCGCGACGCCACTAGCCAGGATCAGCGCACCGACGCCCTTGGGCCCCCCGATCTTGTGTGCAGAAATCGATAGAAGATCAGCCTGCAATTGACTGATATTAATTGATATCTTACCGAGCGCCTGCACCGCATCGACGTGCAGCAAGCCGCCGGCCTCATGCACGAGGCCGGCAAGCTCAGGAATCGGTTGAAGGGCACCAGTTTCATTATTCGCCAGCATCACGGAAACCAGCGAGGGCTCCTCATCAGCCAAAATCGCCCGCAACTCATCCGGTTTCACGACGCCCTGGCGGTCCACGCCCAGCACCTGGAGATCTCCATCGGCGAAGCGCCCGCCCGCGAGCACCGAGGCGTGCTCCACCGCGGAGACGATCAGCCGCCGTACGGGCACGCCCGGCTTCCGCACCAGCCCGGGGGTCAGCGCCAACACATTGGCTTCGGTTCCGCCCGAGGTGAACACCACGTTCCGCGAATCTGCCCCCACCGCGCCAGCGACCGCCGAACGGGCATCCTCGACCACACGACGGGCCTGACGGCCCTCGGCGTGGACCGATGACGGGTTACCGACGAGATCCCACGCAGCCGCCATCGCCGCCCGCGCCTCGGGGCGCAGCGGAGTGGTTGCATTCCAGTCGAGATAGACCCGGTCTTTGGCCAATTTTTCTTTATCCTGAAGGGCTTGGAGCTTCGATGGCGGAATCGGACCTTATCCGATGCTCATCAACATCACTCTTAGCCCAACTGGCCGCCAAAAGCGCCCATCGAAGCGCATCTCAGAACCGCCGAGGCGTTCAATATGCTTGCTTTTCGCCCCTACGCTCATGGTAGAACGCGGCCTCAACTTCACCCGGCGCCGCCCGCTCTTACCCGACGGCGCCAGATCGCCCTTCCTCGCAGGGTCGCCTCCGAGCCATTCTCGCCGAGCCCTGCGCGAAACCGGCTGATCACGCCAATAACGGGACCTAAGGATCACTATGCCCGAAGTCATTTTCACCGGTCCCGCAGGCCGCATCGAAGGCCGCTATCATCCGGCCAAGCAGAAGAACGCGCCGATCGCGATGGTGCTGCATCCGCATCCGCAATTCGCGGGCACGATGAACCACCAGATCGTCTACCAGTGCTATTACGCCTTCGTGCACCGCGGCTTCTCGGTGTTGCGCTTCAACTTCCGCGGCGTCGGTCGCAGCCAGGGCTCGTTCGACCACGGGACCGGCGAGTTGTCGGACGCAGCGGCAGCGCTCGACTGGGCACAGACCATTAATCCCGAAGCCCGCGCGTGCTGGGTCGCCGGCTTCTCGTTCGGCGCCTGGATCGGCATGCAGCTCCTGATGCGCCGCCCCGAGGTCGAAGGCTTCATCTCGATCGCGCCGCCGGCCAATCTCTATGACTTCTCGTTCCTCGCACCCTGCCCGTCGTCGGGCCTGATCGTGCACGGCGAGAAGGACGCCGTCGTGCCGCCGAAGGACGTCAATACGCTGGTCGAGAAACTGAAGACCCAGAAGGGCATCGTGATCGATCAGCACATCATTCCGGGCGCCAACCACTTCTTCGACAACAAGCTCGAGCCGCTGATGGAGTCGGTCACCGGTTATCTCGACATGCGTCTTGCCAACGTTCGCTGAGGCCTGAGGCCGCGCCGGGTCTCTTCGAGACTCCTAAACAAAAGCCCTCGGCCAGATCTGGCCGAGGGCTTTTTCGTTTCAGGTCCTGATTGGGATCAGAACGAACGCAGGATCTGGACCGAGCCGTTATAGAGGTTCTGATCCTTGATCTGGTAAGCCTGATTAGGCTTGCCGGTGGCCGTGCCCGTATAGGTGCCATCGAGATTCTGATCGAGGCGCGTATATGTGAACTCAGCCGAGAGGGTCAGATTCTTGACCGGGGTCCAGGCGGTACGGGTACCGACCTGCGCTATTCCGAAATCGAAATTGCTGGTCGTGCCGGTGATGCTGCCGGCAGTGGAGCCCGTATTGGACGAACTGCTCGTTCCCAGGCGGCCGCCAGCCGGACCAAACGCCGCTGCCAGCAACGCGTTGCCGGCATCGCCATAGGAAATATGGCTGTAGTTGCCGAACACCGAGGTGCGCCACGCCGCGTTCCAGTAGTGCTCATAGAAGGCACTCACTTCCCATGCGTCGCTCTGCTGGATCGAGCCGCCCGGCGAGTAGACGCCATCGAGCACGTAGCCAAAGCCGACCGTATTACCATCGAACTTGGCAAAACGACCGCCGCCGGAGGTTTCGAGCGATCCGCCGGTGAAGGCGTAACGTGCCGCGCCCTTGGCATAGGATGCTTCGATCTTCAGGCTATCGTTGGCGCCGGTCGGCAGGACCTTGAATTCCACCGCTCCGCTGACCGCAAAACCGTAGGCATCATCGGGATGCCCAGTGAGTTCATTTGCCCCGTAGAAGCCGGCCGTCGACGTGTGCATTGCTGCAGCAAAGTGCAACGAGCCCCACTTCTGATCGAGCCGCAGATTGCCGACGACATCGGGAATGTGATTGCCGCCCGTGGCGTTGCCGAAGAACGTATTCGAATTGTTGCCGTAGAATGCACCAGTGAACGACCCAGCGCCTGGCGCGACGATGAAGTTCGCGGTGTTGTAGAGACCTGCATTGCGATAGGGCGATGCATTCTCAAGCGCGATGGTGCCCGAGAAGCCGTTGCCGAACTCGGCCGTGTAGGCGATCTGCGGAATGCCCGTCGTATTGCTCGAACCGGCGAGGAAGCCGGATGAGATCCAGGGCTTGGTCAGCGCCCATTGCGGATCGAAGTTCGACACAGCCTTGCCGAAGGTGAAGCCGGCAAATTGAATGAACGCAAAGTCCACTTCCGTGAAGCCACCAGCGATGCTCTCGCGGTTCTGCGTGAAATCGAGCTGTATGTTTGCATAGGTACGAACCACACCATATTCCGATGCCGTGCGTGTGTCGGTCGTGATGTTGATGCGCTCGCGGGTCAGGTAATAATCCTTGGTCCAGAGATTATTGCCGCCGGCGCCGCCCTGCCAGAACGGCGCGTCGTACGGACCGCCATTGATGGTCGTATCGAGCCGGATGGCGCCGCCGATCTTGATGCAGGTGTCGGTACCCGGAATGTAGTAAAAGCCGGCACCGTAGATCGAGCAGACCTTTACATATTCGACAGCCTTGGCCTTCACCGGAAGGTCCGCCGCCTGCGCGCTGCTCGCTGCCAGCAACGCTGCCGCTGAGCCAAGTATCATTCGCTTCATCATGGTCACATCGCCTCCAGACCGATCTTATCGGCACGCCGATAGTCTCGGGCGCGCCACTCATGAGGCAGAGTTGTGGAAGATCACATTGCGAAACAATGAGCGCGGTCGATTGTCGCAGCATCATTTTCCGGCTGTGTGCTTTAGGCAACATAATTGGCAAGCTGCGGCATTTCGGTACCGAACTCATCACAGGATTCGGCGATGCCCTCACGCATTCGTGTCCGCGGCGGCAACAAGCATAGACGCCGTCGGTCGCGATCAACTTGATTCGTTGGGTGAGTCGAAAGGTCCAAGTTACGGCAAACTTCGCACTAGCTCGCGAGATAGTCCGCTTTCACGCCACCCGTCATCGGGTTCGGCACACCGGTTGTTGCCGGATAGCTCAACGGCAAGCCCAAGAGCGAACGCACTGCCAGAAATGCAAAAGCCTGCGCCTCCATCGCATCGGTGGACCAGCCCAGCACATCTACGCTCTCGACTGTCGCAGCAGGCAATCGCTGCCGCAGCATATTCAGCATCGTCGGATTGCGTGCGCCCCCGCCAGCAATCACCCAGCTAAGCGGCGGCTTGGGCAATAGCGGCGCAACGCTGGCGATGGTCGCAGCGGTGAACGCCGTTAAGGTCGCTGCGCCGTCCGCCGGCGTAACGTCTTCCAGCACCAGTGCCGCAAAGTGATTACGATCGAGCGATTTTGGCGGTGCTGCCGCAAAGAACGGATCCTGCAATCCCTTCGCGATCCACGCATCATCGACGCGACCCTGCGCCGCCAATGCGCCATCCGCATCGAACGGCTGCCCCGTCGCGCGCAACATGAAGTCATCGAGCAGCGCATTGCCCGGACCGGTGTCGCAGGCAATCAACGCGATATCCGCATCAATGTAAGTCACATTGGACACGCCGCCGATATTGACCACGGCAATGGGTCCGTCGCGATGCAGTCCCTGCGCCAAGGCGCGGTGATAGACCGGCACCAGCGGCGCTCCCTGCCCGCCCGCAGCCACGTCAGCCGCGCGCAGGTCGTGGATCACGGGCAGACCGACCATCCCGGCCAGACTAGCCGCGTCGCCAATCTGTACGGTGAGTCGATCGGCGGGACGATGCAACACGGTCTGTCCGTGAAAGCCGACGATGTCGATGCTGTCACGTGCGATGCCGTGATCAGTCAGAAACGCCTCAATGGCCTCGGCATGGGCCGATGTCACCATCCGCTCCGCCTCGGCCAGACTGCCCGGCCTGATATCCCGCCGGCTCAGTTGCACGGCCTCGGCCAGCGCCTGCCGCAACACGACACGCTCAGCCTCGCTATATGGCCGATACCCCGACGGGCCGAACGACCCGACCCGTTCGCCGTCAGTCTCGATCAGGGCGACATCGACCCCGTCCAGCGAGGTTCCGCTCATTAGGCCGATCGCGGTCAGCATATCAGGCACGCGGCAAAGCCCTCATTTTGGGGTCAAAACTTGTGTCGAAGCGTCCAATCTTATAATGCCACAGGCACTTTGGGGCGGCCAGCACGCGTTCCACCTTGCCGCCAATCCATTGAGACAGCGTAAAATTATCCCAACCGAGCCGTAAACCGATGACCACCTACAAGTCCGATTTTCTCAACGTCCTGCAGAGCCGCGGCCTGATCCATCAGGTCTCCGATGCCGAGGCGCTGGACGCCGCCTGCAGCAAGGGACCGGTCACGGCTTATGTGGGCTATGACGCCACGGCGACCAGTCTGCATATCGGCAACCTGATCTCGGTGACCATGCTGTACTGGTTTCAGCAGACCGGGCATCGCCCGATCACGCTGATGGGTGGCGGCACCTCCATGGTCGGCGACCCGTCGTTCCGGGACGACCAGCGACAATTGCTGACGGTCGAGAAGATCGCGGAGAACATCGAAGGCATCAAGAAGATCTTCGGCAAGATGCTGACCTATGGCGACGGTCCGACCGACGCATTGATGGTCAACAATGCCGATTGGCTGCTGAAGCTGAACTATGTCGAATTCCTGCGCGACGTCGGCCGCCACTTCTCGGTCAACCGCATGCTGTCCTTCGACAGCGTGAAGCTGCGCCTTGACCGCGACCAGTCGCTGTCCTTTCTTGAATTCAACTACATGATCATGCAGGGCTACGACTTCGTCGAGCTCAACCGCCGCTACGGCACGCTGCTGCAGATGGGCGGCTCCGACCAGTGGGGCAACATCATTAATGGTGTCGACCTCAGCCACCGCATGGGCGGCCCGCAGCTCTACGCGCTGACGACACCGCTACTCACCAAATCGTCCGGCGAGAAGATGGGCAAGTCGGCCTCCGGCGCCGTCTGGCTCAATGGCGATCTCTTCAGCCCCTATGACTTCTGGCAGTACTTCCGGAACACCGAAGACGCCGATGTCGGCCGTTTCCTCAAGGTCTTCACGCGCCTGCCGCTCGACGAAATCGCCAAGCTCGCGGCCTTGGGCGGTTCGGAGATCAACGAGGCGAAGAAGATCCTCGCCACCGAAGCGACGGCAGTGGTGCACGGCCGCGATGCAGCAAATGCCGCTGCTGAGACGGCACGCAAGACCTTCGAGGAGGGCGCGCTCGCCGACAGCTTGCCGACCGTCAATATTCCGCAAGCCGAACTTGAAGCAGGCGTCGGCGTCCTCGCGGCCTTCGTCAATGCCGGTTTCGTCGCGTCGAACGGCGAAGCGCGGCGGCAGATCAAGGGCGGCGGCTTGCGCGTCAACGATATTGCGGTCACCGACGAGAAGATGATGTTGACCCCCGCGCTGCTGACGGAAGGCGTCATCAAGCTCTCGCTCGGGAAAAAGCGGCACATCCTGCTCAAGCCTGCATAGCCACATTCGTCTGGCGCACTTGTTCATGCACTGCGAAACGCGCTCCATGGCGTAGCTGTCGTAAACGCCGTGAAGAAGAAGCCAGATGGATTTGAAGACGTCCCAACGCACCGGACTGACTGTTCTCGGTGTCTGTTTCACGTTGTCCGTGCTGGGACGCGGCCTGCAGGAAAGCTTCACTGTCTTTCTGCTCCCGATCTCGCAATCCTTCGGCTGGGACCGCGCCGAGGTCGTCTCGATCTATTCACTCATCGCGCTCTGCGTCGGCCTTGCGGGACCGCTGGTCGGGCGGCTGTTCGACCGCTCGGGTCCGCGTACTGTGTTCCTGACCGGCATCGCCCTGCTTGGTGGCTCGCTGCTCGCGGCAGCCTATGCAGAGAAACTCTGGCAATTTCAGCTCGCACTCGGTCTCTGCCTGGGTTTCGCAATAGCATGTATCGGCAATGTGCCGAACTCGCTGCTGCTCGGACGCTGGTTCGGCAAGCGGCTGCCGACCGCCATGTCCGTCGTGTATTCGGCAACCGGCGCAGGCGTGTTGTTGATGCTTCCTATCGCCCAGTTGCTGATCGATCACTTCGAGTGGCGTGGCGCCTATCGCATCTTCGGCTTTGGCGTCCTGGCGCTGCTGGTGCCCTTGCTGTTTCTGCCGTGGCGCAGGTTCGGCGCAGGCTCACCGCATCTCGAGAAGCCGCAGACCAGCGAGACGCTCATTGACGAGGGCTGGACCCTGATTGGCGCCATGCGTCATCATGCATTCTGGGCCTTGTTCGGGACCTTCTTTTTCACCGCCATCGGCATGTATGCGATCTCGCCGCAGGTCGTCGCCTATCTGATCGATGTCGGTTTCCCGCCGCTGCAGGCGGCAACCGCCTGGGGCTTCAGCGGGGTGGTGCTGCTGTTTGGAATGCTCGGCGTCAGCTGGCTCGACGGCGTGATCGGTCGACGGCCATCCATTCTGTTCAGCTACAGCCTGTCGCTCCTCGGCATCGTCATGCTCTGGCTGCTTCAATGGTATCCGAACTATGCGCTGCTTACTGGCTTCGTCGTCTGTTTCGGCAGCATGATTGGCTCGCGCGGACCGCTTCTGACAGCGACGGCGATGAAGATCTTTCGCGGCAAGCGGGTCGGCACAATTTACGGAACGATCACTTTCGGCAGCGGGCTTGGATCGGCAATTGGGTCATGGACCGGCGGCCTGCTGCATGACTGGACCCAGAGCTATAACTCGTTGCTCGCCTTTGCCTTGATCAGCGTCGTGATCGGCATGATCCCGTTTCTCATCGTCCCAGCATTGCGCCAATAGCGCCCAAACCTCTCGACGCAATAGTTCGCACCCGAACGATCTATCTGAGTTTGTCAACTTTCATGATTGGTAAGTGACTCGCTGGTATTTTGTTGCCAGTTTTGCATGGACCAGAGGTCAATATGAGTTTGCTTAGCCGTTTCACCATCCGCACCAAGCTCACCAGCATGGTGTTGGTGTCCGCAGCGTCGATTTGCGCCGTCATCGCGGTGGCCGCGTCGCTAAGCCAGAAGCGCATGCAGCAGGACCGTATGGAGCAGCTTCACACGGCCACCGACCTGATGCTCGGCATGGCTGAAAGCCTTCAGGAGGAAGTGGCGGCCGGGAAACTGAGCCTCGCCGACGCCCAGATGCAGTTTCGCATGCGCGCGCGCAACATGACGTTCGGTAACAAGCAGGGTTACCTCGTTGCCTACCGCCCCGACGGCGTCATCCTCGTCAATGCCGGCAACCCCAAACTCGAAGACAAGAACACGGGCGCCAAAGACTCCAACGGTGTCCTGATCTCGAAAGCGATCATCGAGGCCGGCAAGCAGAGTGCGACCGGCGGCATGACCTATTATCTCTATCCACGACCAGGCCAGACCGAGCCCACCGCCAAAATGGTCTATGCTCGGCACTTCGCGCCGTGGGACGCCACGCTTAGCTCCGGCCTCTATGTCGATGATCTCGATGCCGACGTTTACGCTTTGCTCGTCCGCCTGGGTTCGCTCGGCGCCGGAGTGCTAGGCGTCATGGCGCTCCTGTCCTTTCTGATCGCCAGCGACATTCTCGGTGCGCTGCGCCGCCTCCAGGCCCGCATGCATGAGATCGCCAATGGCTCGCTCGACCAGAAGGTCGGCGAGACCGATCGCAGCGACGAAATCGGTCGCATGGCGGAAACGCTGGAGATGCTGCGCCAGACGTCGCTGACCGCCCGCTCCCTCGAAGCCGAGCAGGCCAAGCTGAAGCAGATGAGCGAAGCCGAGAAGCGCGACGCGCTGATTGCCCTCGCCGATCGCTTCGACTCCTCGGTCGGGCAGCTGGTTAGCCTGATGGCATCGGGCTCCACCGAGCTTGAGGCCACCGCGCAGTCGATGAGCGGCACAGCCGCTCGCACCAACGATCAGGCAGGCATCGTCAGCGCCGCCGCCTCGCAGGCCAGCACTCGCGTGCAGACGGTTGCCGCCGCCGCCGAAGAATTGTCGTCGTCGATTGCCGAGATCGCGCGTCAGATGGCGCAGTCAGCCAAGATCACCACCCACGCGGTCGATAGCGCCCGCCGCACCGACACCATCGTGCGCGCACTTGCCGATGGCGCACAGCAGATCGAGCACGTGGTCGAACTGATCTCCACCATCGCCGGCCAGACCAATCTGCTGGCGCTGAACGCGACCATCGAAGCCGCCCGGGCCGGCGACGCCGGCCGAGGCTTTGCCGTGGTTGCCACCGAAGTGAAGAGCCTTGCCGGTCAGACCGCCGACGCCACCAAGGAAATCAGCACCCGCATCGCGCAGATCCAGAGTGCGACCAAGGAAGCCGTCGACGCGATCCAGGGCATCACTGCCACCATCGAGGAGGTCAGCGCCATCGCCACCACGATCGGCTCTGCGATCGAGGAACAAGGTGCTGCAACGGCCGAGATCGCCCGCAACGTGACCCAGACGGCTCAGGCCACGCAGGACGTCACCACCAATATTGGAGGCGTCAGCGCTGCCGCGCACGAGACCGGCGACGCTGCCGGCATGGTGCTTAACGCCGCTTCCGGCCTGTCGAAGCAGGCCGAGCAACTGTCCGGCGAAGTCACGACGTTCCTCGCCGGCGTGCGTGCTGCCTGATCTCCAGCAGCACAATCCAACGTAAAGGGCGCGGTCGTTGCTGACCGCGCCCTTTGTCTTTGTAAGTCGACGATGCCGCAATCAGCGCGCGGTAAAACCACCATCCACCGGCAGCGCGACGCCGGTCACGAAGGCAATCGAGAACGAACTCAGAGAGGCGGCCGAGCGCGGCTATCAGCAGAGTTCATCGGAGTATATCGCCGACCTCGCGGGAGTGGCCATGCCCTTGCCGGTGCAACATCGCCGGTTGTCGCTCGTGGTTGCCCGCCCGACGTCGCGCTGCCTGACACGGCGTCCTGAAACGGCGGCCATCATCCAGAAGCTGATACAGAGATTCGCATCCGAACTCGCGTCAAGCTAAGCCCCGCACAATGCGGCGAGCACTGTGCTTGAGCCAGAGACATCGCTAGTTGCTGTTGTTGTTCTGGTTCGGGAATTCGACCGAATTGTTCTGCTTGCCGGTACCGAACTCGAAGATCTTGCGGAAAACGCCCGGCGCCATGGCCGAGATCGGATTGACGCGCAGCACCGGTGCACCGGGCGTACCGACGACTTCGTAAGTGACGCCGATCAGGCCTTCATTGCTGCCACCCCCGAGAAACAGTCCGACGATCGGGATCTGGCCGAACATATTGTTCAGCCCGTACATCGGCACGAAGGTGCCGCTCATACGTACCTGATTGAGCGGGTAGTCGATACTGCCTTCGATGGTCGCACCAACGGTCGGACCTTTGACGACGCCATCCCGAATGGTGAGCTGACCGTTCTGCCGCGTGAATTCGGCACGCAACCGCGAGAAGGCGACGCTGCTTTGCGACGCGTTTTGCCCACCTCCGGCAACGCTGGCCAGTTGCGCCTCGCCCTTGACGTTGAAGTCGCGGATGTTGATCAGGCCTTCCTTGGCGCGGGCGTCCGACGACGGCGGATCCATTGCCAGTGCGAGCTGGCCTCCCGACATCTTGGAATAGGTGTCGGTCGCGCGCAGGAAGGCGCCGGCGTCGTTGGTCTCGATATAGATGACGTCACGGCCGGCGCCCTGGGCGCGTCCGCGCATATCGCCTGTCAGCGGCGTGTCGCGTCCGAGCTTTCCGCTCAGGGAGAATTTCTGGATCGTACCGTTGCGCCGCGAAATCTTGGCATCCACACTGCGAACCGCCTCGCCGTAGTAACCGGCAACGGCCCCGAGCTTCACGTCAATATCGAAGTCGACCGATTTGGTTTTGCTCTTGGGATCCCCATCCTTGCCGGAAATCGCCGATTTCAGGAAGCCGCGCCCGTCGAACACGTCGCCACGCATCGTGACTTTCAATACGCCATCCGGACCACGTTCCGCCTTCAACGACGTCTTGTCGCCTTCGGATGGTGAATAAGTCGGGAAGTTCACACCGACGAGGTCACCGTTCTGATCGACTTCGACGGAGCCCTTGATCGAAGCCCCACCGCCATCGACGACAATGTCTTCCAGACGGGTTGTGTCGCCCTTCTTCACGACGTTGAAGACAGCGCGAGCACTCTTGCCCGGCAGCTTCATCCAGCCCGGCAGGATGTTGTCGAGCTTCAGCGGCGTCAGATCGGCGTCGACCCCGAGCTTGCTGTCACGGTCCCCGGAGCCAATCTTGCCGACAACCTTGATCGGTAGATTGCCGACCACGGCCGGTCCAAGGTCCATACCGAGCCGCGCGCGGCTTGCATCGTCGAGCGTCGCGTTGAGACGCACATCGGCATCGCCATCGGTTGGCTTGCGATAGTCGAGCGATGCCGCCTGCCCGCTGATCTTGACGTCACCCTTGACCTGATAGCCCTGATTGTTCGCTGTGACCTTCAGCGAATTGGCTTCGAGCTTCTGGTTCATCACCAGCTTGTCGGCGGAAAATCCGGTCAGATCCGCAGTGATGTTGTACGTCGTATCGGCCTTGGTCAGTTCGCGCTGGATGGGCATACCCATGGCGACCTGCGCGGTCACGTTGCCCTTGGTGGCCGCCGGGTCGAGCATGTTGCCGGTGACTTCGCTCAGACGGTTGGAGTTGAGCACATCGGCCACCGCCGCCACCGGCCCCTCCAGCTTGAAGCGCACACGGGCTGGCGATGGCTTCGGTGCCATATCCGGAACTTCAAACACGATATCGCTGAGATTGAGCTTGCGTCCGCCCGCCGTCTCGGTGTTTGCCTGACCGACGGTCACGGTCGCGGTCCGTCCCGTGACGCGCGCGCGCAGATCGCCGTCGCGGATCACCGGCATGCCATCCACCGGACGCAGCGCTACGCCATTGGCGAGGATCTTCACCGACAGCCCTTCATCGGGGATCGGCGGCCCGCGCCGTGTCAGGTTCTTGGTCGGGGAATTGACCCCGATCTCGATGCTCTGGAGCTGCCCAGCCTCGATGCGCTCGGTGACCCATTCGCGCACTTCCGGCACAATCAGGATCGGCCACATGCGCTTGAGCGCCGAAGCCGACATCGGCGTTCCAGCAAAGCCGAGGGTCATGCGCGGCTCGCCTGCGTAGTCGATGCTGCCAGTGCCGGCAACGCCGATCTCACCGTTGCTGATATTCGCACGCGTCAGCAGGACCCGGCGGTTGTCGGCATCGAAGAGCAGGCCGATGTCGATGCTGTTGAAGATCAGTGGCGCTTCGCCTGGACCTCCCCCCAATACGATGGTGCCGCCGCTGATGCCTGCCTGCCAAGAGTCGGTCGCGCCATTGGGGGGCTCGACATGAGCAAGTGAAGTGACGCGGTTCTCACCGGACACGAACTTGAACGGCGCCAGCAGCACACGGCGGCCGGCATCCCACTCGACGCTCACCTCCGCCTGATCGATCGGCATCGGATAATCCGGCGTGTCGTTATCGACAATGTTGCCGGCGCCTGCCGTGAGCTTGCCGCGGAAGTAGGTCGGCAAACCATCGCGCCCGATTTCGCCCTTCAATTCGCCTGTCAGCGGCAGGTCGGCACTGTAGGTGAGATCCTTCATGCGCAGCGCGAGCAGGACGTTGCGGGTCGAGACCTTGTCGGCCCGAAGACTGACCGAACGCACGCCATTGGCCGGCGCACCGATGGTGACGCCGAGCGTCCATGGCGCCTTGCCACCTTCGCCCACCGTCATCATGACGCCGCCGCCGCTCGGTCGGCGCAGGGTCAGGCTGATATTATTGAAGTCCCATTTGTTGCCGCGCTGTTGGTCGTCGACCACCAGCTTGCCGTTCTTCAGACCGATCTCGTTGAGGTTCTGTCCGTCGAGGCCCGAAAGGGTCAGGCTGTCGAGCCAATCGAGACCCGCAAGCAAGCCGAAGGATGCTTCTCGCTTGTCGGCAGAAGGCTGCGGAAGCTGGACGACCGGTGGCTGCGGCTGCCGCGGGAAAGTCAGTTCCGGTTGTCTGCCCGGACCGAGCCACGAACCTGGTATGCGCGGCGATGCGACGCCCGTCGCGATCGGGCGAGCGTTCTCGCCGGTCGACACGGTCACCTGCCCATCCGGCGTAATGCGCACGGCAAGCACAACATCGACCAAGTTGAGACTTTCGGCACGCAAGCGCCCCATCATCATGGCAGCAGCGGAAAGCCGGACTTCGGCTTTCGGCGCACTGGCCACGACGGCGTGATCACGATCACGCACGACGATGTCACGAATCCGCACCGCCATCCGGACCCGCCCGGCGCGTTCGATCTGCGTGCCGCCGACTTCGACCGTATTACCCTGCCCGATATTGTCCTGGATCGCCTCGACCAGCCACGGTGTGGCCATGTCGAAATTGATCGGGCCTGCGCCCAGTCGGACCCACAAGGCGCCAAAGCAAACACCACAAATAATCAGCAGGATGCCAAGGACAGCCGCGATCCGCTTGACCCATCGGCCACCGGACAGCCAATCGCGAGCCGCAACGAGCCTGTCGCCGAAACGGTGCCAGTTGCTATTCTTCTTGGACAGCAAGCGGCGCGCACGGTGATGCCCCGCCTCGTCATGCTGATGATCCCAATCGGCATCATCCCATTGCAAGGCCTCGTCATCGGCGCGCGGTCGATACGCTTGTGGCGGCTTATTTCTGGCCATTGCCTCTCGGTGCTGGCGCTGACTGTGAGAATGATCGTCACCGGCCCTTCGCGCATCGACAACCGACGAGCGCCTCTGTGCCGGCATCGCTGCCAATCCCCGGTTTGAATTATAACTCGTCGTCCGGTCGTTGCCGCACCCTTATGGCGCACGGAACGTGTGTTGCGTCGAATCCTTTGTAACCATACTCCGAGGACAGCATATTTGCACCGCAACGTGCCGCCATTCGGCCGCCGGTGTTACCTTGCAATGCCATCACACTGAGCCGCCGAAAGCGACGAAAGGAAGGCGTATGTCCAAGAAATCGCGCAAGAATCTCTCGAAATGGGCGTTCCGTATAGTGGCAGGAAACGCATTGCGCAGGAAAGCCGGAACGACGCCAGAAACTGCGGCCAAGCGTCTCGCCCGGCGCGCCGCCTAATTGATCCGCTGAACGCGAAGAAAGGACCATCATCCATGGCCAAGAAAGCCAGTAAGAAACCCGCAAAAGCCGCAACGAAGAAGGCGACCAAGACGGTCACCAAAACTGCGTCACCGAAGGCGGTGAAGAAGCCGAACAAGGTTGCGGTGAAGGCTCCCGCCAAGAAAGCTGCGACCAAATCAGCCAAGCCAGCGGCGAAAGCCCCGGCCAAAGCGTCGAAGCCACCCGCTGCCAAGTCGAAGCCGCCCGCTGCCAACAAGGCTCCAGCGGCCAAGACCGTTGTGGCGAAGACGATTGCCGTAAAGGCCCTGCCCAAGGCGTCGGCAAAGCCCGCGGCCAAACCCACGGCGGCTCCAAAACCGGCTCCCGAGAAAATCGCACCGGAGTCACCCAGTTTCGCGACCGAGGGCGCCAAGGCACCGGCGTTCAGGCTGCCCCGCGATGGCGGCGCCGAAGTCTCCCTGTCAGACTATGCCGGGCGGAAGCTGGTGATCTTTTTCTACCCGCGCGCCAGCACGCCCGGCTGCACCAAGGAAGCCATCGACTTCACCCGGTTGTCCGCCGAGTTTCAGGCTGCCGGCACTGCCGTGCTTGGCGTCTCGGCCGATCCGCTGAAGGCTCAGGAATCGTTCCGCGACAAGTTTGCTCTGGGTGTCCCGCTGCTCTCCGACGCCACGCAGACGATGCTGAAATCCTATGGCGCCTGGGGCGAAAAATCGATGTACGGCAAATTCTTTGAGGGCGTTCTTCGCACGACGGTGCTGATCGATGCCAACGGCAACGTCGCCAAGATCTGGCGCGGCGTTAAAGTGGACGGACACGCAGACGCGGTACTCGAAGAAGCGCAGCGAATTTGATGGATCCCATTTGCTCAAAATTAACCATGAAGGGCTCAAATCGCCTCCGTTGAGCTAGCCGACGAGTCTCCGGCTGGCACTGGAGTGCTGATGTCGAACCGTCCTACCCAATATGCCGAGTACCCTCAGCACCACGCACATGACCATGGACGGCCACAGGCGCGCCGCGTCGGGCCGGTCAAGGCGCCTCCTCCGAAAGCCAATCAGAGCGACTATACGATTGCCCATCGCGGCAAGCAGGTCCGCATCGGGCCTGTGGTGTTCTGGATCGTCGTCGGCACGGTGACCGTGCTGGGGGCATGGTCTGCGGCCACAGCCACTTACTTCGCATTTCGCGACGACGTGCTGACCAAACTCATCGCACGCCAGGCTGACATGCAATACGCCTACGAAGATCGTATCGCAGAACTGCGCGCCAAGATCGATCGCACCACCAGCCGGCAGATGCTGGATCAGGAGCAGTTCGACCAGAAGCTCGATCAGATTATGCGTCGCCAGACCACGCTGGAATCGCGTGCCACGGCGCTCGGCGCCATGCCCGATCTGTCGGTTACGGGTTCGATCGGCAAGCCGCCTGCCCGTGGAGCCGCGATCGAGCCGACGACATCGATCCCCAAGCCATCGCCAATCAGCGACACGGTGACCTTCGTGGCGCCGCCGGATCGCGAAGCGCGGCTAGAGTCCCGCACCCCTGCTCTCGCAGCCCAGCAACCGAGCCAGTTCGCCAAACTGGGCGGCGTCGACAATGTGATCAGTCGCCTGCAGGCGTCGCTCGATCAGGTCGAGAGCCGCCAGATTGCGACACTCGCCGCGGCTGAAGAATCCATGGACTCCAAGGTTCGTCGCATGCGTGGCGCGATCTCGGATCTCGGGCTCAATATGGCAAAACTCGAATCCGCCACACCGCGCGCGCCTATGGGCGGCCCGTTTGTGCCGGTCAAACTCTCATCAAGCGCGGATCCGTTCGAACGCCAGCTCTATCGCATCCACGTCACCCGCGCGCAGATGGACAAGCTCAATCGGACCATGGCGCTGGTGCCCTATCGCAAGCCCGTCGTCGGCGAAGTCGAATTTACGTCAGGCTTCGGGGTGCGGAGCGATCCGTTCCTCGGCCGCCCTGCGATGCATACAGGTCTCGATTTCCGCGGTGCCACCGGCGACCCGATCCGCGCGACGGCAAACGGGCGTGTGGTCTCTGCAGCCTACGCCGGCGGCTATGGCCGCATGGTCGAGATCGACCATGGCAACGGCTTGTCTACCCGCTACGGCCATATGTCCGCGATCAACGTCAAGGTCGGCGACACCATCAAAATTGGCCAGGTCATCGGTCTGGTCGGCTCGACAGGCCGATCCACCGGACCGCATCTGCATTATGAAACCCGTATCGACGGCGAAGCGGTCGATCCGCAGAAGTTTCTCCGCGCAGGCGTTCGTCTCAACGCCGGCTAGGTGCGGCACGCAGGGCATTGTTGCCCCGCCCTGACTGTGGTTGAAGCGGGTCTCAGTCGATTAGAGGCAACCCGTTGAAATCCCCCCGACGCATCGGCCCCCGTTTCCCCCGCTTCGGCCGGTTCTGTTTCCGCGCCACACGCCGGGTCACGACCTGGGCGATGACGCTGGCAGGTTTTCACGCCAACGACTCCCACTTTACAGTCCGCCGCATCTCGGAGATCCGCGCCAAGCTGGCGCGCGGCGAAACGGTTCTGCTTGCCGGCCTCGGACTGCCTGGCACGCACAATTCCGGAGTGGCGCTGGTCGAAGTCACGCAGGCTCACGGCCCGCGCCTCATCATCAACAACGAAGAAGAGCGCTTCTCCGGCGACAAGCACACCACGCAATATCCGCGGGCAGCACTCGATGCGATGCGCGTCACGCTGCGCGCGATGGGCCGTGACGTCGCTGATATCGATGCATGGCTGACGACCTGGGACTATCCCGATCTGCTGGGCACACTAACGCGAAGCATCGTCGAAGAATTTCCCGACGGGTTGAAGCTGCTGCGCACCAAGAACTCCGTCAGCTTCGACGCACGGCGCCTCGAGCAGATGACGCGCACACCGAAATTGCTCCGCAAGCAATTCGGGTTGCCCACGCGCGTCCGGCTGCTGATGATGCCGCATCATGACAACCACGCTTGGTTCTCATTTGCCGTGTCGCCATTCGATGACAGCAACGAGCCGGTCGCGATCGCGGTGCTCGACGGCACTGGCGACCAGGGCTCGGTATCGACCTATGTGGCGCAAGGCGGCGCCATGCAGAAACTCTACTGCAACAACAGCGTCTTCGACTCCCTTGGGGCCTTCTACAGCGTGATCTCGTCAACCCAAGGCGGCTGGACCTGGCTCTCGAGCGAAGGTCGCTACATGGGCGCCGCTGCCTGGGGCGACATGGATCGCGCCAGCAATCCCTATTACGCACGCCTGCGCGAGGTGCTGCATTTCGGTGCGAATGGCGAGATCCAACTCAACCGCGCCATGGGCAACTGGTACTGCGATCCGTTCGAAGCGCCCTACAAGCAAGCGCTGATCGACATTCTTGGCGAGCCGCTGACGCCGGATCAGCTCTGGAATCCGGACGCAGTGCTGCGCGTCGAGGATATCCAGCACCGGCCGGATACGCAGGATCGCCTCGACAAGGCCGCGGCCACGCAACTGGTCTTCGAGGATGCAATGATCCATGTGGTCGCCGGCCTGCTGAGCAAGACCGGTGCGCATCGGCTGGTCCTCACCGGCGGCGTCGCGCTGAATGCGCTCGGCAATATGCGACTGCTCGAACACTTCGATGAAACGTGGTTCGCACGTGAACAGGGCCGCGACACGCGCCTGCATTTATGGATTCCGCCGACGCCCGGCGATCCCGGCGTCACCATCGGCGCCGCCTGGATGTTTGCCCATCTCATCGGGGCGCCGCGCGGCGCGTCGATGACGCATGCGTTCTATTGCGGCGACGCACCGACGCAGCCTGACATTACCGCGGCACTGCAAGCTGACGACATCAAGTCACAGACCATCGGCAATATCTCAACGCCTGAGGGCCGTGACGCCGTCGCCGACCTGATGGCCTTCATGGTCGCGCAGAACGGCATCATCGCGCTGTATCAAGGCGCAGCGGAGACGGGTCCGCGCGCGCTCGGCCATCGCTCGATCCTCGCCAATCCCTGCGACGCTGGCACGCGGGAACGGCTCAATGAGCGCGTCAAATATCGCGAAGCCATCCGCCCATTGGCGCCGATGGCGACGCTCGACGCGGCCTGTGAGTATTTTGATTTGCTGGATGGGGCGTCCGACGCGAACTACAATGCCTACAATTACATGGTGCTGACGGCGCAATCGAAGCCGCATGCACGGGACAAAATCCCGGCCGTGATCCATGCCGACGGCACCGGACGTATCCAGATCGTTCGCGCCGAAGACGATCCGCTTACGCACGCTTATCTGAAAGCACTCGGACGCCATATCGGCGTCGAGCTCTCGGTGAACACCTCATTCAACGTCGCCGGCCCGATCGCCCAGACGCCGCAGCAGGCCGTCGAGACGCTACGGCGCTCCGCAGGTCTCGACGTTGTGCTAATGGTGGCCAGCAGCGGTCATGTGACCGCTGCCTGGCACGGCGGCGCCCGCGACAGCGGCCGCTTCACGGCATGGCTGTCGGAATGGATGCGCAGCCGCGGCTAGCCCACCCACAGGCGAAGTGTCAGACTTTGCCGATCTTCTTTGCCACTGCCACCAGACGCGCGCTGTCTTTCGCGATGAATTGCGCGAAGTCATCTGCGTCCTGATAGGCAGGCATATTGCCGGCCGCCTCGAATGTCTTCGTGACCTCGGGATCGTTCATCGCCTGCCGCATGCTATCGCGCAGCTTGGTCAGGACCGGTGCCGGCATTCCCTTCGGCGCGAACAGGCCGGCCCAGATGTAAAACTCGACATCGGGGTAACCCAGTTCCTTGAACGTCGGGAGATCCGGAAATGCCGCCAGGCGCTCGCTGCCAAAATTGGCCAGAACACGCAGCGTGCCGGCATCGACGTGCTGCTTCAGCGTTCCCGGTGCCGAGGCCAACGCCTGAATCTGTCCACCCAGCAAGTCACTGATCGCCGGCGTTGCGCCTCTGTAGGGCACATGGAGCAGCTTGAGGCCTGCCGCGATTGCGAACATTTCCATCGAGACGTGAAGCGTACCGAACGGACCGGACGATCCGTAGGAGATCGCGCCCGGGCGCGCTTTCGCGTCAGCGACGAAATCGGCGATCGTCTTCCAGGGCGCGCTGGCCGGCACCGCGAACAGGGTCGGATCTGCCAGCACGCGCGCGATCGGCTGCAATTGATCGACCTCATAGGCGACCGGGCGTTCGTAGATGCGATCAGCTTCCGGCAATACCGCAAGCGACGACAATGTCATTAGCAATGTGTGCCCGTCGGGCTGCGCACGCGCCACCATCGCGTTGCCCAGCGAGCCGCCGGCGCCGCTGCGATTATCGATAATAACAGGCTTGCCGAGTGCCTTCTGCAGCCATGCGGCGATCGGACGTCCGGCGATATCGGCCTGCCCGCCTGCCGGGAACGGCACGATCATACTGATGTTGCGGCTAGGCCAGGCATCCTGGGCGCGCACACTTTGACCGGTCAGAGCGAGCGTCGACAGGCCACCGAGGCCAGCAATGAAGTCACGACGTTTCATACACATGTCTCCCGTTTTGTTCTTTGAGCAACGCATTGGATTCAGTCACACCCAAGGGACGACGCGCAGTCTCGGGAGACAGCGCTTGCGCGCCTCGGAGCTCACTTAAATCTCTAAGTTGTTGAATCGTACAGAATTCGGCGCGGGGCAGACGATGCCCCGCGCTTCATTTTTAGATCGGCAAGTGCTGCGAGTTGCGTTAGCCGACCGGGTTTTCGAGCTTACCTATACCCGTAACCTCGATCGTCACGACATCGCCCTTTTTGAGGAAACGCGGCGGCGTAAAGCCAAGGCCGACGCCAGCCGGCGTTCCGGTCGCGATCAGATCGCCGGGCTCCAGGGTGATCCCTGCCGAGATACACTCGATCAACGTCGGAATGTCGAAGATGAGATCGGTCACCGACGCATCCTGACGGCGTTCGCCGTTGACGGATGTCGTCAGCCGCATTTTCGTCGGATCGGGCATTTCGTCAGCAGTCAGGATCGCCGGGCCCATCGGGCAGAAACCATCGATGCCCTTGCCGATGAACCACTGGCGATGCTTGTGCTGCAGCGTCCGCGCCGTCACGTCATTGATGATCGTGTAACCGAACACATGCGCCAGCGCGTCCTGCTTCTTGATCCCGCGACCGCCGCGGCCGATGATCACCGTCAGCTCGCCTTCATAGTCGGTGCTGTCAGTCGGATCGAGATAGTTCGGAATCGACTTGCCGGGACCGATGACGGTGCTGGACGGCTTGGTGAAGATCACCGGCGCTTCCGGCACGACTTCCTTCGCAGAGGAGTCAAAACCGCTACCCGCAAATTCCTTGGCATGCTCGTGGTAGTTCTTGCCAACGCAAAACACGTTGCGCGCCGGGCGCGGAATGGGCGCAAAGAGTTCTACGCTTGCGACGGGGAGCGGCGCGCCACCAGCAGCGGCAAGCGTGCCCTTCAGGCGATCGAAGTTAGCAATCAGCGTGATCATATCGGGGGCGACGTCGCGCGGCAGCGGCGAGACCTGAGAGAGCGCCTGATCTGCAATGCCGACCGTGGCCCGGCCCTCATGCAGGAAAGTAACAAGGTGCATTCTTCCTCCTGATATATCTGCTTGTCCGGCGAACGGATCGCCGCATCTTCCAAAGACACCATTATCTTCGATAGAAGATTTTGGCAAGCTGGGCATCCCGACCATTTATTCTTTAGAAGACGCGCGCGATCATCTGCCGCAGCAGGATGTGACACGGCGGGCAACCACGCCTAAGATGGAATCACCAGCGGATTACAACGGAGCATCACCCGATATGGCGAAGCCGGCGACACGGAAGGTCGTTCGTGAAGACCCCGTCAGTCGCGCATTCGGCGATCGCGTCCGCATGTTGCGTGAACAGGCCAACCTGACTCTGGAGCAGTTCTCCAAGCAGTCTGGTGTCAGCCGTGCGATGCTGTCGAAGGTCGAGCGTGGCGAGAAAAGCCCGACAATCGGGGTCGCGCGGCGTATCGCGCTTGCTTTGGAGACATCGTTTTCAACGCTCATGGGCGATCACGACGCGCCGCGCCGTGCTTTCGCAGTCGTTCGGAAGGATCAGCGCCAGATCTTTCGCGATTCAAAGACTGGCTTCGAGCGTTTTCTGCTGTCGCCGGTCATGGCCGGCATGGCCGTCGAAGTCGTCCTGCATCACCTGCCCCCGAAAACCTCGACCGGTAAATTGCCCGCCTACCCGCAGGGCACATCCAAACACGTGCTGGCCACGCATGGACGCGTCACTGTGCGCACCAAGGATACGGAGACGGTTCTGGATGAGGGTGACTCGCTGTATTTCGAGGTCGATGTCGAGCACTGGTTCGAGAACAAGACTGCGCGCCGGTGCGAATACTACCTCGTGATTTCGGCTCCGCCGAGTTACGGACGACGTAACGACGGCAAAGGCTAGCACTCATCCGCAAGTTTGAAGCCCCCCGCTCACCTGTGAGCGAGGGACCTGTTTGCTAGCAGCCGACCCTGGTCGGCCACACGATTACTTCTTCAAGCAGAGGCCGACAGTTGGCGTCGTCGTGCACTTGGTGCCATCCGGCGCGCCGCCGCTCGGGCAGACAACGGACACCAGCGTCTCCGTCGCTTCGCAGCTGACCGCACCATCCGCTTGCACCGCGCGGAGGTTGACCGGTGCCGCATCGCCCTTGTCCCCCTTGGCGCCGGGCGTGCCCTGCGGACCTTGCGGCCCCTGTGCACCCGCCTGCCCCTGCGCGCCGGGAATTCCCTGAACGCCTTGCGCACCTTGTGGGCCGGCTGGCCCCTGCGCGCCGGTCTCGCCCTTCGGGCCAGCCGGTCCGGGATCGCGGCCGCAGCCGCCCAGCATCAATGCAACGCCGATCGCAAGAATTGGAATGATCTTCTTCATGCCCCACACCCGTTGAATTCGTGACACCGCGATATGCGGCGTCGGGATAAGCTAGCGCCGGATATTGAGTTCCGGCCTGGGGATGATATCGGGTGGCAGGAAGAACGGAAGCGGCCACGCAGCGACGTTACTGTTTCAAGACGCCGCAGACTTTGGCAAGCGCTTAACTCGGTCTGCCATCTCTCGGTTGCGAGATGAGCTCGATCATTCTGGCTTCGTCATCGTCGGGCGCGAAAGCCTTCGCCTTTTCATAGGCTTCAACAGCCGCCGCGCCGACCAGGGGGCTGGCCTGCAAAAGCTGCTCCGCCAATCTCACCGCATAGGCCGCATCCTTATGGCGCAGTGCAGCGGTGAAGGATGCACCAGAATAATCGCGCGCCACCATCCGCGGCGCGTGTCGCAGTACCTGTGGGCTTGCTGCAACGCCGCTCGCGATGGACTCCAGAACCAGCTTCATGTCCAGCCCGGCATGTTCTGCAATGGCCAGACCTTCAGCGAGTCCGGCGATATGGATCGCGCCCATCAGGTTGTTGATCAGCTTGTAGACCGTGCCCGATCCAACGGGGCCGAAATGCCGGATTGTCGATCCAATCGGCGCCAGGAACGGCCGGGCCTTTTCGAGGTCCGCAGTATCCGCGCCGACCAGCAGCGTGAGTTTGCCGCTGGCAGCCGCGTCCGGCAGGCCGGTGACAGGACAATCGATATAGGTCAGGCCGCGATCCTGCAGCGCTTTCGCAAGGTCGAGCGCGTGCTGGTGCGACACTGTCGAACATTCGATCGCCAGCGCGCCCTGCTTCGCAGTTTGCCCGGCACCATCGGTACTCAACCACACATTTTGGGAAGCTTCGTCATCGGCGACCATGGTGACAATGGCGTCGGCGCCTGCTGCGGCTTCCGCCGGCGACGCCGCCCAGCGCGCACCGCGTGCGATCAGATCTTCTGCTTTCGCCCTGCTGCGATTCCAGACGGCAGTGGTGAAGCCGGCGTCGAGATAACGGCCGGCCATGCCATGCCCCATGCGTCCCAAACCGATGAACGCAACATGGGGCATCTCTTAGTCCACGTCGTCGATGGCGCCCGGCGACGTGCCGAAGGCGCGCTGCGCCAATGTCGCCGCCATGAACTCGTCAAGATCACCGTCGAGCACGCCTGAGGTATCCGAGGTCTGCACGCCGGTGCGCAGGTCCTTCACCATCTGATAGGGCTGCAACACGTAAGAGCGGATCTGGTGACCCCAGCCGATATCGGTCTTGGCGGCCTGATCGGCGGCGGCCTTCTCTTCCCGCTTCTTCAGCTCGATTTCGTAGAGACGCGCACGCAGCATGTCCCAGGCCTGGGCCCTGTTCTTGTGCTGCGAACGGCCGGCCTGGCAGACCACGGCCACGCCGCTTGGAATATGCGTCAGACGCACCGCGGATTCCGTCTTGTTGACGTGCTGACCGCCCGCGCCGCCCGAGCGCATCGTATCGACGCGCACATCGGACTCGTTGATGTCGATCTTGATCGAGTCATCCACGACCGGGAAGATCGCGACGCTGGAGAACGACGTGTGCCGACGGGCGTTTGAGTCGTAAGGCGAGATCCGCACCAGGCGATGCACGCCGCCTTCGGTCTTCAGCCAGCCATAGGCATTGTGACCGGAGATCTGGATCGTCGCCGACTTGATGCCCGCTTCTTCACCCTGGGTCTCTTCGAGATACTCGATCTTGAAGCCGTGCTTTTCGGCCCAGCGCGTGTACATACGCAGCAGCATCGAAGCCCAGTCCTGGCTCTCGGTGCCGCCGGCCCCGGCATGGACTTCGAGATAGGTGTCGAAGCGATCCGCTTCACCGGACAGCAGCGCTTCCAGTTCGCGGCGCGCGACTTCCTTCTTCAGCGCCTTCAGCGCGTTCTCGGCTTCCGTCACGACGCCCTGATCGCCCTCGGCTTCGCCGAGCTCGATCATTTCGATATTGTCGTCAAGTTCGCGCGTGACCTTGCCGATGCCCTGAAGCGAATCCTCAAGCGAGGTGCGCTCCTGCATCAGCCTCTGGGCCTTCTGCGGATCGTTCCAGAGATTGGGGTCTTCGGCGAGAGCGTTCAGCTCTGCAAGTCGTGCCGTGGATGCATCGACGTCAAAGATGCCTCCTCAGCAGCCCGACTGACTGCTTGATCTCTTCTACGAGGCGTTCGATTTCAGCGCGCATGGCGGATTCCGTTGGTTCGTCGCACGTGTACCCGCCGCGCCGGGGATATTCAACCTTCAATCCAGTCTTGTGGAAGGAGCCTGCCTCATACACATTCACCCAAAATATAAACGTGGAGGGAACATGCGCCAGAAGGCACCCATAGGTATTTGCGTTGCGATCGCCGCCGCATTGGCCGGCTCGCAGGCTCATACAGCCGAGATGAAGGTCACTCTGCTCGGAACCGGAACGCCGACTCCGCGGCTGACGAGTTTTAGCGCATCGACCCTTGTAGAAGCCGGCAACCAACGCCTCCTGTTCGACCTCGGACGTGGTGTGACCATTCGGCTCTTCCAGAAGCGAATCCCGCTGGGATCGATCAATGCGCATTTTCTCACACATCTGCATTCCGACCATGTCGTGGGATTGCCCGACATCTGGCTAAGCGGCTGGATCGGCACGCCCTGGGCGTCGCGCAAGGCGCCGTTCACGTTGTTCGGACCAGTGGGAACGACGGCGATGATGGAGAACCTCACCAAGGCTTTCGCCGACGACATCCGCATTCGCAGCGACGACGAACATCTGCCTGCAGCGGGCATTGCGTTTGCCGCCAAGGACATCGCGGCCGGCGTCGCCTACACGGCCGATGGCGTCACCGTCACGGCCTTCGACGTTAATCACGGCGAGAAGATCAAGCCCTCCTTCGGCTATGTCGTCACGTTCGAGGGCAAGAAGGTCGTGCTATCGGGCGACACCAAATATGATGAGCGCGTGGTTGCTGCTGCCAAAGACGCGGATCTCCTGATCCACGAAGTGGCGATCATCGAGCCCGAGCTTGTGAAGGACTATCCGTCCTATCGCGAGATCGAAGCGCATCACACGTCGCCCGAGGAAGCCGGCCGCGTGTTCGATCAGGCCAGGCCAAAGCTCGCCGTCTATTCACATATCGTGTCTGCAACGGTGAAGCCGGTGCAGGATGTTCCGGAAGAGACGCTGCGGCAGCGCACGGAAACGACCTACAAAGGTCCGTTTGTCATCGGCCGCGACCTAACGTCGTTCACGATCGACGACAAGGGCGTCACCGCAGTGCGTGGCGACGGTAGCGCGATCACGCCAAACAATGCTCAATGAGCCCAGCAAAGCACATCGGCGAAACTCAGTAGAGTCCGCCCGTTCCTGGTCGCATGAAACTGCGGTCGGTTTCCGGCGACACCGAGAGCGAACGACCATCCGCATCGGCGACACCGATCACAGAATAATTGTCCGGCGGCGCCGTACCCGGCTTGAAGGCCTCGAGGATGGTGCGGCCGCCATCGCCCGGTCCGGCGCGCATGCCGGACTTGGCGTCCACGCGAATCAACTTGATGCCGGCCGGCACGCGGAACGGCACGGCCGGCTTGTCGGCGAGCGCGAGCTTCATGAAGTCCTTGGCGATCGGCGCAGCCAGCGCACCACCGGTGGCCTTGTGGCCAAGGTTCCTGGGCTTGTCATAGCCGACATAGATGCCGACCACGACGTCGGGTGAAAAGCCGATGAACCACGCATCCTTCTCGTCATTGGTGGTTCCGGTTTTGCCGGCAATCGGCTTGCCGACTTCGCGCAGCGCAGTCGCGGTGCCGCCCTGAACAACACCTTCCATCATCGAGGTGATCTGATAGGCCGTCATCGCATCGAGCACCTGCTCGCGGCGATCGACGAGCTGCGGCTCGGCCTGGTTCTTCCAGCCTTCCGGCGCGTCGCAGCCACGGCACTCGCGCTGGTCATGCTTGAAGATGGTGTGCCCGTAACGGTCCTGAATGCGATCGATCAGCGTCGACTTCACGCGGCGGCCGCCATTGGCGAACATCGAATAGGCCGTCACCATCCGCATGACGGTCGTTTCGCCGGCACCGAGTGCGTAGGACAGATAGTTCGGCAATTCGTCATAGACGCCGAAGCGCTTGGCATATTCGCCGATCAGCGGCATGCCGACGTCCTGCGCCAGTCGCACTGTGACGGTGTTCAGCGAGCGCATCAGCGCATTACGCAGCGTCACCGGGCCGTAATATTTGCCGGTCGAATAGTTTTCCGGACGCCAGACGCCAGCGCCCTGCCCCTGATCGATCTCGATCGGCGCGTCGACCACGACGGTGGACGGCGTGTAGCCATTGTCCATCGCTGCCGAATAGACCAGCGGCTTGAAGGATGAGCCGGGCTGGCGATAGGCCTGCGTGGCGCGATTGAACTGGCTCTGGTCGAACGAGAAGCCGCCAACCATGGCAAGCACACGTCCGGTCAAAGGATCCATCGCAACCATGGCGCCGGACACTTCCGGATACTGCCGCAGCCGGAACTGGCCTTCGACGACGGAACCGTCCTTGTTTGTGAGCGGATCGACATAGATCACGTCACCCGCGGCCAAAACCTGCGACACGGCCGTCGGTGTTTTGCCCTTTGTCGGGCCGGCGGCGGGCTTGGCCCAGCGCACGCCGTCCAGCGTGAGGATACCGGTCTGGCGATCCTTGAGCACGGCACCGCCAAGTTCACGGCCCGGCTGGAAGCCGATCCGCGCCGACTGATCGCTGACATCCAGCACGACCGCAAGCTTCCACGGCGCAATGTCGGACAGCGCCTTCACCTCAGCAAGCTTCACGCCCCAGTCGCCGGAGATATCGATCTTGTTGGTCGCACCGCGCCAACCACGAATCTCGTCGAAATTGATCAGACCATTGGTCATGGTCTTGCGGGCCATCACCTGCAGCTTGGGATCGAGTGTGGTGCGGACCGAGAGACCGCCTTCATAGAGCTTCTTTTCGCCGTAACGCTCAAGAATGTCGCGGCGCACTTCCTCGGCAAAATACTCGCCGGCAAAGATGTGACCTGAACTGTTGCGGCCGGTGACGCTCAGCGTCTCCTTGCGCGCCTTGTCCGCATCGCCCTGCTTGATCCAGCCGTTCTCCAGCAGACGATCAACCACATAGTTGCGGCGTTCAATCGCGCGATCGCGATTCTTGACCGGATGCAGCGACGACGGCGCCTTCGGCAAAGCGGCAAGATACGCTGCCTCGGAGACAGTCAGTTCGTTCACCGATTTGTCGAAATAGACCAGCGACGCTGCGGCAATGCCATAGGCACCGAGGCCGAGATAGATTTCGTTGAGATACAATTCGAGGATCTTGTCCTTCGAATAGGTGCGCTCGATGCGCATCGCCAGCAAGGCTTCCTTGATCTTGCGGGTGAAGGAAACCTCATTGGTCAGAAGGAAGTTCTTCGCAACCTGCTGCGTGATTGTCGATGCACCCTGCGGCCGGCGGTTGGAGCCGAGGTTCTGCGCATACAGCACCATCGCGCGCGCCATGCCCGAATAATCGAGGCCACCATGCTCGTAGAAATTCTTGTCTTCGGCAGCGAGGAACGCGTTGATCACTAGCTTCGGCACGGCCTGGATCGGCAGATAGAGTCGGCGCTCCTTGGAGTATTCGCCAAGCAGTGCACCGTCCGCCGCATGGACGCGCGTCATCACCGGCGGCTCATAATCCTGAAGCTGCGAATAGTCCGGCAAGTCCTTGGAATAATGCCAGATCAAGCCTGCTGCGGCTGCGACGCCCACCAGGAACACCACGGTTCCTGCAGCGAACAAGAACCCCATAAACCGCACCAGCAGACGCATTATCGACGATCCGTTTCAATCGCTGTGCCGCAATATAACATACGGCGGCCCCCATGGGCGCAAAGTCAGCAACAAGTCGCGCGGCAAAAACCAGCAGAGGCGACAGCCCGAAATGGCCATCAGTCTTGACCGATTCTGACGGCCGCACGGAAATTTTTATAGAGCGCCGGCTGTGGCCAAACTAGGGCTTTGATACTGAAAGCTAAGGCTTTGGTACTGAAAGATTTGTCATTTTCAGTTCCGGCCGTCAGTTTCCCGGGCCGGCGGAGACCATTCGCCTGGAGAAAAACCCGTCAATCGCCTTGGCAACCGCGCCGACCGTCTTGGAGCGCCAGTTCTCGGACATCAGCTGCTGGAGATCGTCCTTGTTGGACACGTAACCGAGTTCGATCAGCACCGAGGGCACGTCCGGCGCCTTGAGGACGCGGAAGCCTGCCGATTTGAGAGGATGCTTGTGCATCCGTGCTGTGGTCTTCATTTCGCCGACCACAAGCCGGGCAAAGCGGTTCGAGAAGGTCCGCGTTTCACGCTGCGCCAAGTCTATCAGGATGTCGGCGACGTCGGTCGGCTCTTCCGTCAGATTGACGCCGGCAATAGCGTCCGCCTTGTTTTCCGAGTCTGCCAGCCGCTCCGCCTCGGCGTCAGAGGCCTTGTCTGACAGCGTATAGACGGTCGCGCCCTGCGCATCACCCTCGCCGCGCGGCAGCGCATCGGCATGAATCGAGACGAACAGCGCGGCTGACTGGTTGCGGGCGACCTTCACCCGGTCATCCAGCGGAATGAACGTGTCGTCGGCGCGGGTCATCACGATACGGTATTTGCCGAGCTTCTCCAGACGGTCACGCAGGGCCAGACCGAAACCCAACACGATCCCCTTCTCGCTCTCGCCGCCCGCTTGTGTGCCATTGTCGATGCCGCCATGACCGGGATCGATCACCACCACCGGACGGGTATCCGGAGCCGCGTCCTGCACGGCACTGGCAACCACTTTGGTCGCCACAGGAGATACCGAGGCAGTCGTTCCGACGGTCGGTCGCAGATCCGGGCGATTCTCGACCGCCAGCGTCTGCACGAATGTGGTGCGATCGACCGATTCGAGTTCGATCACCATGCGCGCCGGCTGCCCGTTCGCGGGATCAAGCGCGTAGGAACTCTTGATCTTGGCCGGCCCGGTCAGGTCAAACACCATGCGCGACCCGCCCGGCATCACCAGACCGTAGCGGAACGCCTTGATCAGGCCACGGGATACCGTCCCGGCGCCGGGATCGAGATGGAAGCTGACCTGGGGAAGATCGATAACCACCCGATAAGGATCGGCCAGCGCGAAAGCCCGCAGCGGAATTTTCCTGTCGAGATCGAGGATGAAACGGGTCTGCTTCTCGTCGCCAGCGATCCGCACGTCAGAGGCGACCGGGAACGCACCTTCCACTTCCGCGCGCAACGTCTCGCCGGCAGCCTGGGTGGAGCTCGGGTACCAAAACAGCCCAAAACCGGCACTGAAGAGCACCGTGGCCAGCCTGACGATGTGGTTTGCGCGGCTCGTCAACGAATCCACTGCCTCCGGAGCAGCCCCTCATTAACCCAATAGGATTGCAGGGTTAACCGGAGCTTAAGTCTGGGATATCGAATAAGCCCGAGTGTTGCAGCCTTGTGACGCTTCCCTTGCATGCGACCCCCATTCCTCGTATGTACGAAGAGCTGACGGTTTAACTCCCGGTTGTGTCGCGTTCAGCCTCCCGGTGCAGCGCTCTTTCCCCCGACTATCTCTCGGTGGATCCAGCGTTTTCCGGCCTCCCATCTACAACCAGCGCAGCGCGCGGTTGCCCAGGGTGGCGGTCCTAGCCCAGGCGGTGTCCGGTCCCAGGTCCTTTCTCGCTCCCGGGGCGGCTTTAGACACTTCATGACCGATTATTCCGGCCTTACGGGCGGAGTATGCGACAGCCGGTGACCGCGTTCTGCGGCGCGCCGGACGTCAGCAAAAGGCGGCGCCTTTGCCGCCAAGATGTTCAGACGGGCCGACGCTTGATGCGCCAGACTGTGATGCCGACCGAGACCCAGGTGGGAACTATGCCGATGCGAAGCAGAAGCTTCGCGCGTCGCCCCGCACTGACCTCGCGATCGGCACGGCGTTCAGGACTGTGTTTCGGCCTTCCCCTCACCCCCGAATCAGGTGGACCGTTGCGTCACCCGGCCGCGCGATACGCGCTTGCCGCCACGCGCGCCGTCCGCCTCCATGAGCCCCCAAATGCCAAACAAAATGTTGATCGATGCGACCCACCCGGAAGAGACCCGGGTTGTCGTGGTTCGCGGCAATCGCGTCGAAGAGTTTGATTTCGAGACTGCGCAGCGCAAGCAGCTCCGCGGCAACATCTACCTCGCCAAGGTCACGCGCGTCGAACCGTCGTTACAGGCCGCCTTCATCGAATACGGTGGCAACCGCCACGGCTTTCTCGCTTTCAGCGAAATTCATCCGGACTACTACCAGATCCCGGTCGCCGACCGTCAGGCGCTGATCGAGGCGGATGAACGCGCCCATCGCGAAGCTGAGGAAGAGACCGACAACCGCTCCAACCGCAAGCGCTCGCGTCATCGCAACTCGCGCCGCCGCGACCGTGGCGAACGGGTGCAGAGCGATGTCGTCGATACGACCGCGATCGATCCGTCGCAGGCCGAACAGCCGCGCGATCCGGCCTTCGAGGTCCACGGCCATCCTCATGATCACGCCCATGATGACGGGCACCACGCCGCCGATCACGACCATCATGAACATGACGGTCACGAGCATAGCCATGAGCATGAGCATGCCGAAGGCGATCACGCGCACGATCATGACCACCATGACCATGCGCCTACGCCCCTCGCGTCCGAGAGCGTCGCAGCGACGGCTCCCGAGGTCGTGGCGTCAGAAGCCGTTTCATCCGAGCCCGTGATCGAACAACCGGTTTCGGCAGGCTTCTCGCCCGCTCCGGTGGAAGCCGTTGTCGAAACGCCGGCGCCGGTCGCCGCCGTCGCGCAAGACAGTCATGCGCATGACGATCACACTCATGACGAACAGCTCGACGCCGCGCACGCCGAGGAAAATGCGGCGCATGCCGAAGATGTTCACCACGACGAACATCCCGAAAATGAACACACCGCTGCTGCTGACAGCGACGAACACGACGACGAGGACGACGAGGAAGAAGCCGAAGAGGATCAGGTCGAATCCGTCGGCGGTGATGACGTTCTCGAGGAAGTTCCCGAACGCGCTTTCCGTCCGCGTCGCCAGTACAAGATCCAGGAAGTCATCAAGCGCCGCCAGGTCATGTTGGTGCAGGTCGTCAAGGAAGAGCGCGGCAACAAGGGCGCTGCACTGACCACCTATCTGTCGCTCGCCGGTCGTTACGCCGTGTTGATGCCGAATACCGCCCGTGGCGGCGGCATCTCCCGCAAGATCACCTCGGCCCAGGATCGGTCGCGGCTCAAGGAAGTGGTGTCTGACCTCGACGTGCCGGAAGGCATGGGGATCATCCTGCGCACCGCCGGTGCTTCGCGCACCAAGCCGGAAATCAAGCGCGACTTCGAATACCTGATCCGGATGTGGGAAACCGTCCGCGACATGACGCTGAAGTCGCAGGCACCGACCCTCGTTTATGAGGAAGGCTCCCTGATCAAGCGCTCGCTGCGCGACCTCTACAACAAGGAAATCGACGAAATCCAGGTCGCTGGCGAAGCCGGCTATCAGGAAGCACGCGACTTCATGCACATGCTGATGCCGAGCAATGTCCGCGCGGTGAAGCTGTATCGCGACGGCCAGCCGCTGTTCTCGCGCATGGGTGTCGAGAGCCAGCTTGACGCGATGTTCTCGCCGACCGTGCAGCTTCGTTCCGGTGGCTACATCGTCATCAACCAGACCGAAGCACTGGTCTCGATCGACGTGAACTCGGGCCGTTCGACCCGCGAGCACCACATCGAAGATACCGCGCTGAAGACCAATCTCGAAGCCGCCGAGGAAGTCGCGCGTCAGCTCCGCCTGCGCGATCTTGCCGGCCTGATCGTCATCGACTTCATCGACATGGACGAGAAGCGCAACAACCGCGCTGTCGAACGCAAGATGAGCGACTGCCTGCGCCAGGATCGCGCGCGCATCCAGGTCGGCCGCATCTCGCATTTCGGCCTGCTCGAAATGTCGCGCCAGCGCATCCGCGCCAGCGTGCTGGAAAGCTCCACGGATATCTGCCCGCATTGCGGCGGCAGCGGTCACGTGCGTTCGGTCTCGTCGGTGGCCCTGCAGTTGCTGCGCGGCCTCGAAGAAATCCTGATGAAGGGCGCCACCCATAATCTCATCGTGCGTACCCGCACCGATGTCGCGCTTTATGTGCTCAACCACAAGCGCGGCCATCTGCGCGATCTCGAAAACAGCTTCAAGGTGACCCTCGCCGTCATCGCCGATCCGAATGTCAGCGGTCAGCAGTCCTTCGTGATCGACCGCGGCGAGCAGGTCCATACGCTGGAAGCCGCCAAGGCGCTTCTGGCGGCCCAGGTCGCTGCCTTCCCGCCGCCGCTGGAAGAAGAGCCGTTCGACGATGAATACCTGTTCGAGACGGAAGCCGAAATCGAAACCGAGGAGACCGAAGGTCTCACGGATGACGAGACCTCGGGCGAAAGCGCTGCCGGCGAAGGCGATAGCGACGGCCGCAAGCGCAAGCGCCGTCGGCGCCGTCGCGGTCGTGCCGGCGAAGCCCGCGAAGGCGGCGCCCCCGCTCGCGAGAACGGCGAGTTCCAGAATGCCGCTGAAGGCGCGGCCGAGGGTAACGTCGAAACCGTTGGCGACGACAGCGAAGGTGAAGACGACGAGGCCGACGATCAGCCTCGTGAGTCCCGTGCCGATCAGCCGGCCGATGGCGAGCGACGTCCGCGTCGCCGTGGTCGTCGCGGCGGTCGTCGTCGGCGTGGTGGTAACGACGAAGGCCTGGCCGGATCGATCTCCGATGAGCTCGGACCGACGCAGACCCCGGAAGCCAGCGACGCCGTGGCCGATCTCGAAGGTCAGGACACCCTCCACGACGCGCAGCCGCATCAGCACGCAGCTCCGGACGCAGTGACGTCCTATGTGGCGCCGCAGCCAGAGATCGAACAGAGCCGTCACGATGCCGTGCCGATGTTCGCTCCGGCAGCGCCCGAGCCGACGCCGGTTGCACCTGCCCCGGTCGCGGTTCAGGAAGCCGCCCCCCAGGACGACGACAGGGCTGCAGCCCGTCGCCGTTCGACGGTCCGCGAGAAGGTCAACTTCGGAACGACGTCCGCAGAACCACAGCCCGCGGCAGCGCCTGTTGCGGCAGCACCGGAGCCGACGCCCGCTCCGGCTCCGGCCCCTGCTGCACCAGCTCCCGCAGCCGAGGCCCAGCCCCGCAAGGCTGGCTGGTGGTCGCGCGTCCTCGGCAACGACTAAGCACTTTCAACGCACCAACGAAAAAGCCGCCCGGGAAACCGGGCGGCTTTTTTACATCCGTTATGGGTCTGAAGGATCAGCCCGTGGTGATCGCCGTTTCGACATCCGACGGATCGATGGTCTTGTTGAGATTGGCATGCATCGTGTCGTGATCGAGCTCGCCTTCCCACCACGACACGAACACCGCAGCGATGCCGTTGCCGGTGATGTTGGTCAGCGCGCGAACCTCGCTCATGAACTTGTCGATCGAGAACACGATCGCCATGCCGGGCACCAGACGCGGATCAACCACCGACAGCGTGGCCGCCAGCGTGATGAAGCCGGCGCCGGTGACGCCCGAAGCGCCCTTCGAGGTCAGCATTGCCACGATCAGAATCGTGATCTGCTGGCCGAACGACAGATCCACACCGAGCGCCTGCGCAATGAACAGTGTCGCAAGCGTCATGTAGATGTTGGTGCCGTCGAGATTGAACGAGTAACCGGTCGGCACCACGAGACCGACGACCGACTTCGAGCAACCCAGACGCTGCAATTTCTCCATCAACTGCGGAAGCGCGCTTTCGGACGAGCTGGTGCCGAGCACGATCAGAAGCTCATCCTTGATATAGGCGATGAACTTGAAGATGTTGAAGCCGACGATGCGCGCAATGATGCCGAGCACGACCACAATGAATAGCGCCGCGGTCGCATAGAACAGGACGATCAGGCTCAGCAGATTGGTGAGCGCCGCCGGGCCGAACTTGCCGATTGTATAGGCCATCGCGCCGAATGCGCCGACCGGGGCCGCCTTCATGACGATGGCAATCACGCCGAACACCGCATGCGAGGTGTCATCGATGATGTCACGCAGCTTGTGGCCGCGCTCGCCGAGCGCCATCACGGCAAAACCGAACAGGATCGCGAACAGCAGCACCTGCAGGATATCGCCCTTGGCGAAGGCGCCAACGACACTGTCGGGGATGATGTTGAGTACGAAGTCGACCGACTTCGTGGCTTCCGCCTGCTTGACGTAATTGGCGACAGCGCCAGCGCTGCCTTCGGTCTTGGTCACCAGACCATGTCCGACCTGGAACAGGTTGCCCATCACAAGGCCGAGAATCAGCGCAAAGGTTGAGACGATCTCGAAATAGACTAACGCCTTGATGCCGACACGGCCAACCTTCTTGGCGTCCTGGATGTGGGCAATGCCCGACACAACGGTGCAGAAGATGATCGGCGCGATCACCATCTTGATCAGCTTGATGAAGCCGTCGCCAAGCGCCTTGATCCATTCATTGGTGGCGAACTGAGGCTCCAGCCATCCCACCAGCACACCGATCACGATGGCGATCAGCACCTGAATATAGAGAACCTTGTACCAGGGCTTTTTGACGGGAGCAGCCGCTCCCGGCCCCGCCGTTATCGTTACCGCAGACATTCCGCTTCAACTCCCTGAGCGTCTTACTGCCGCGGTCATTAGTCACATGGGCGGCCTCTTGCAACCCGCCACACGGAATTACTTATGCGACTAACGAATTAATATCGCGCGTAGCGTTCAGCGACGCCGACGATCAACCATTCCGCGAAGGACAGGCACAAGGATCGCGCCCAAGGTGTTCTTCACCAGTGCCCCCGCCAGGAACGGCATCACGCCGACCAGCCACGCTTTCTCGGCGCCGAGCTTCATGCCGTAAGCCAGCCACGCAAAGCCCATTGCCATGATCACGATGTGGCCGATGGCCATCGCCACGAACATGCGGACCATCGAGCGATCCCATCCGCGTTCGCTGAACCAGCCGGCAATGAACGAAGCAATGACGAAGCCGGACAGGAAGCCGGCCGTGGGCCCTGTGAGCGGCTTGAGACCGCCAACGGGCCCGGCGAACACCGGCAATCCCAATGCACCGACGGCAAGATAGGCGATGATCGTCAACGCGCCGAGGCGCCAGCCATAGACGGCGCCGATCATCAGAACGACCAGCGTCTGCAGGGTCATAGGCACATAGGCCAGTGGCAGGTTGAGCTTCGCCGAAACCGCCAACAGCGCGACGCCAAACGCCGCCAGCACTACGGCGCGGCGCGCGACGGCAAAGCCTTTGCGGCGGGGCGGCCACCACACGTCGGCGATCGAGACATGACGCGGAGGCCGGACGGATGAATCAGCCGACACGATCGGCTCGCTCACTTCGGGCCACCCTGCCCGAGCCATTTGCTGATCCGCGCCACCGCTTCATGCATGTCTTCGGTCGAACTCGCATAGGAGAAGCGAATATAGGACTTGCCGTGGATCGGATCGAAGTCGCTGCCGGGCGTTGCGGCGACATGCGCCTGTTCCAGCATCTGCTTGGCGAAATCGAAGCTGTCAGTGGTGAATTTCGACACGTCTGCATAGAGATAGAAGGCGCCGTCGGCCGGCAGGAAGTCCGTGAGGCCGGCTTGCGGCAATCCTGCGGTCAGGATGCGGCGGTTCTCCTGATAGCCATGCTTGATGTCTTCCATCTGCGCATGGCCGTCGAACGCGGCTTCGGCCGCGATCTGCGACAGCGTCGGCACCGAGATCGACAAGTTCTGCTGCAGCCGTTCCATAGACCGCACCAACGGTTGCGGCACCACCATCCAGCCAACGCGCCAGCCGGTCATGCAGAAGTATTTCGAGAACGAATTAATGACGAGCGCGTTCGGCGACAGCTCGGCTGCGGTCACTGCCGGGAATGCGTAATCGAGGCCGTGATAGATCTCATCGGAGATGAAGCGGATGCCCGCGTCATCGGCCGCGTGGATCAGGCTGGTCAGCGCTTCGCGCGACATCATGGTGCCGGTGGGATTGGCCGGGCTAGCGACCAGCACGCCCTTCAGCGGTTTTTCGCGATGCGCGGCGAGCAGATCCTCGGCGGTCAAGGCATGGCGCTTGTCGGCATGGGTCTCGATCAGCACCGGCTCGCAGCCCAGCGCGGTGAGGATGTGCCGATACGGCGGATAGCCCGGCACGGTGACGGCGACGCGGTCGCCGGGCTCGAACAGGGCCAGGAAGGACAGGATGAACGCGCCGGAGGAGCCGGTGGTCACCACGATCCGTTGCGGATCGACATCGCAGCCATAGACGTCGCGGTAATGCCTGGAGATCCGCGCACGCAGCGACGGGGTGCCAAGCGCGGCGGTATATTCGATCCGCCCGTGCACCAGTGCGGCCTGCGCTGCCTCAAGGGCCACCTTGGGCGCGGCCGCCGCTGGCTGCCCGACTTCCATGTGAATCACATGCCCGCCCGCCGCCTCGATCCGCGCCGCGGCGGCCATCACGTCCATCACCATGAACGCGGGAACATCGCTGCGTCCGGACGCCGCAAGAAGGCTGTGTGCCCGGGTATTGAGGATCGTATCTGACATGGAAATCTGCTATCTGCGCGGCGTCATGCACGTTACGGCATGGGAGCAACGCCGCGCTCCCGCCGCAATATTTGACTTGTTAGGGCTTATATCGAATCCGAACCTCGGCCAATGATGAAAGACCTGCAGCTGCAGCCTAAAAGGGCTGCATCTCGATTATTCTCGAAGCTGACCACGCTGCTGACCGCGGCGGCCCTGACGCTGACGCCAATGGCGGCTCATGCGCAGCAAGGCGACGCCCCGCGCCTGCTGCGCGACGCCGAGATCGAACAGCTGCTGCGTGACTATACGCGCCCGATCCTGCGTGCCGCAGGCCTCGAAAAGCAGAACATCCAGGTCGTCATCATCAACAACGCCAGCTTCAACGCGTTTGTCGCTGACGGTCGCCGCATCTTCGTCAATCACGGCGCTCTGATGCAGTCGCAAACGCCGAACCAGCTGATCGGCGTGCTCGCCCATGAGACCGGTCATCTCGCCGGCGGCCATCTGTCGAAACTGCGCGAGCGCATGGCGCAGGCGCAAACCCAAATGGTCGTGGCCATGCTGCTCGGCCTCGGCGCCATGGCGGCCGGCGCGCGCGGCGGCAACTCCAATGGCGCCGCTGGAAATATCGGTGCCGCAGCGGTCGCCGCTCCGCAGGCGATGATGATGAACACCATGCTGTCCTATCAACGCCAGCAGGAAGAGAATGCCGATCGCGCCGGTGTCAAATTCCTGAACCAGACCGGCCAGTCGTCCAAGGGCATGTACGAGACGTTCCAGCGCTTCGGCGCCGACAGCCTGTTCGCAGCGCGCGGAAGCGACCCATATATGATGTCGCATCCGATGCCGCGGGAGCGCGTCGCCGCCCTCGAGGAGCTTGCGAAGTCGAGTCCCTATTGGGACAAGAAGGACGATCCGGCGCTCATTCTGCGTCACGAGCTGATGCGCGCCAAGACCGCCGGTTTCATGGAGCAGCGCGACACGGTGTTACGGCGTTATCCGCCATCCGACACCAGCCTGCCCGCGCAATATGCCCGCGCCATCGCCACCTATCGCCATGGCGATCTGCGCGTGGCCATCGAGCAGATCGATGCGCTGATCAAGGCACAGCCCAACAATCCATATTTCTACGAGCTGCGCGGCCAGGCGCTGCTGGAAGGCGGCAAACCCAACGAGGCGATCGCGCCGCTGCGCCGTGCGGTGCAGCTTTCCAACAACGCGCCGCTGATCGAAATGATGCTCGGCCAGGCGCTCGTCGCTTCCGACAACAAAGCCTATACCGACGAGGCGATCCGCATCCTGCGTGCTGCGGTGGCACGCGAGAACGAAGCCCCCGTCGGCTATATGCAGCTCGCAATGGCCTATGGCCGCAAGGGCGACTACGCGGAAGCCGACCTCGCCTCGGCCCAGGCCGCCTTCCTGCGCGGCGACAACAAGACCGCCCGCGATCTGGCGTCACGTGCGAAGGCACGCTTCGCGGTGGGTACGCCCGGCTGGGTGAAGGCGGACGATATTATTGCGGCGAAGATGCCGGGCAAGAACTAGCGCGACACCATCTGCAATCTTCTGCAACAAATGGCGTCCGATCCGTAATCTTTCGAAATGGTGCTGACAATTTGTCTCCGTACGCAGTGTTCCTGACGATTTGGGGACATCTCTATGCGCGCCAACGCCATCAACTGCCGAGTTGACCGAACAACCGCCTCCCGGGCGGACCGCCGGCAGATCGATACAGCGGCCTCGCCGAAGCCCTGCCGTCCACGGCCGATATGATCTTCATCATTTTACAACCACCCCAAGCTTCTGGCCGCCAGCAGTCAGGTTCCGTTAACGGAACTGGCTGCATTTAATGAAAATGGATGCGCTCATCGCGTCCGGCGGGGAGACCAATGCAGTCATCGGATCACGAAACCGCCCCCGGCGTCCCACGCATGCGGAACCCGCGGCAATGAGCACGATGACCATCTTCTGGTTCACGCTCGCCAACTTCCTGTCGTCAGGCCTCGTCTGGGCCTATGTCGCGCGCTGCTATCCGAACTTCGTCCCGGCCCGCTACTGGAGCGCCGCTTCACTGAGCGCGTCGGCCGGCTCTGCTCTCGGCCTGCTGTTTCCCGATCCCGTCGGCCTGCTGTTCGCCGCACAGATGACGGTTCTCGCTTTCTGTCTGTCAGAGGTCGGTATCCGCCGCTTTTACGACAGACCGACATCCTGGATCGCCACCGCTCTGGTGATTGCCGGGAGCCTGGCCGGCTTCCTGCTCTCCAGACTGGTCGTCGACAAATATGCGATGCGCGTTGTCGTCTACTCGCTGAGCCAGGGCATTCCCGTGGCGCTGACGCTGCCACTGCTGCTGTCGCGAGATCATCGATACAGCAATCACGGCACACGGATGGCGGGCTATCTCTCGATTCTCCTGCTTGTTGCTTTCACCTGCCGCGCGATCGCCGCGCTGCTTCATCTGGGCGGCGGCGAGCCGACCATGGTGACAGTCGATGCGGTACAGGCCGGCTTCATGCTGGTGGCGGCATTCCTTGCCATGACATGGAATTACGCACTGCTGATGATGGCGATCGACCGCCTGCGCGGCGACGCTGCCGCATTGGCGCTGATCGACGATCTGACCGGCGTCGGCAATCGCCGCCGCCTGTTGCAGCGGATGGATGAGGAATGTGCGATGGCACGGCGAACCGCACGGCCATACGCACTGCTGGCGATCGACCTCGACGGCTTCAAGGCGATCAATGATGGCTTCGGTCACAGCGCCGGCGATGACTGCCTGCGGCAATTCGCCCAAGCGGCGCAGGATCAGTTGCGCCTCGGCGATACGCTGGCCCGATGCGGCGGCGACGAGTTCTGCATCGTGCTGCCCGATACCGATCTGCAGCAGGCCGGCGAGATCGCGCGGCGCGTGCTGGCGGCCTGCCCGCGACAATTTGACAATGCCGGACGCACAGCGAGGACTCTATCCGCCTCCATCGGCGTCGCGCAGTGGTCCCCCGACCTCATCGCCTCCCCCGAACGATTGATGGCGGCTGCCGATCACGCGCTATATCAGGCCAAGCACAGCGGCAAGAACCGGGTTGTACTCTATGAGCCTGCACCTCCGCTGGTACCGGTCTTCGATGACGTCAACGGAGGCGCCTCGTTGCCGGTATCGTATGTCCTGGCTGCAATGATCGGACCGGACCACCGGCATTCCGGCTTCTGAGACCTGCGGCACCATGATGAATTGCACGTGATACCCTTCACAAATAACGCGTATTTCGCCGTCAAGCTGCTAAGCAGCTTCCCGAATTGACCCGTGGCTTTCTGACTCGGCCTTTTCCAAAGGATAATTTGCCCATGCCTTCGTTCCGTTTTCTCGCCTCCGCCGCTGTGGCCCTCGCGCTCTGCGGCGCACCTGCGATTGCATCGGCGCAGACGTTCAATGACTCCCAGCGCGGCGAGATCCAGAAGATCATCAAGGACTACCTGATCACCCATCCGGAAATCCTCGAAGAGGTCTCTGCCGAACTGACCAAGCGCCAGGCGCAGGCCGAGGCCGAGAAGCATCAGGCTGCCATCGCTGCGAATGCCAACACGATCTTCAATTCGCCGCGCGGTGTCGTCATCGGCAACAAGGACGGCGACGTCACCTTCGTCGAGTTCTTCGATTACAATTGCGGCTACTGCAAGCGCGCCATGGACGACATGGTCGGCATCATGAAGAACGATCCGAAGCTCAAGGTCGTGCTGAAGGAATTCCCCGTGCTCGGACCCGGCTCGGTCGAGGCCGCCCAGGTCGCGGTCGCGGTGCGCATGCAGGACCCGACCGGCAAGAAGTATCTCGACTTCCACCAGAAGCTGCTCGGCGGACGCGGTCAGGCCGACAAGGCCCGCGCCATGGCCGCCGCAAAGGAAGCCGGTCTCGATGTCGCCAAGCTGGAAAAGGACATGGCCAGCCCGGAAGTGCGCGCCACTATCGAAGAGAATTTCAAGCTCGCAGAATCCATGGGCATGAACGGTACGCCGAGCTACGTCATCGGCAAGCAGGTGATCATCGGTGCCGTCGGCGCGGACGCGCTGAAGGAGAAGATCAATCAGGCGCGCTGCGGCAAGGCTATCTGTTCGTAAGTCCTGATACAGACCGGGTCGTTTCACATCTTTGCCTGCTTTAAGGCAACCACCTCGGAATTATGACAAACCGGCTGCACTGCAGCCGGTTTTTTATTTATCTATCGGTAGCGATCAAAGCGGCTGGACACCATCTGTGACAAAGTAACTTATCCCCAACGGTATAAGGATGCGGCGGATACCCGCCTAAGCTCCCAATGTTGACCGATACCAAGCAGGAGCAGCGGCTCCTGAAGATTTCGATTTACGTCACGCTTCTCATTTCATTTGCAAGCATCGCCTTCGGGCTCGCCATCAGTTCGCGTGCCATCGCCTTCGATGGCTTTTACACGTTGATTGATGCAGCCATGACTGGTGTTGCATTGCTGACTGCGCGACTGATCAGCAGAGGCGAGGACGACCGCTTCCAGTATGGCTACTGGCATCTTGAACCGATCCTCGCGCTGATCAACGGCACGGTGCTCAGCTTCGCCTGCGCCTACGCTTTCATCGACGGCCTTAACGGTCTGATCACAGGCGGGCGCGCCATCGAATTCGGCCCTGGCGCCATCTTCGCCGCGGTAGCGGGCGCCATCAGCTTCGGCATGAGCATCTATATCCGCCGCTCGGCCGGCGAACACGGCTCGCAACTGCTCGACATCGATTCTCGAGCCTGGCTGATGGGCGGCGTACTCAGTCTGGCGGTCTGCATCAGCTTCTTGCTCGGAGCAGTGATGGCGAAGACTCCAGCGGCGGCCTATGCGCCGCTGGTTGATCCGCTGATCCTGCTGGTGGTTGCGATCTGCCTGCTGCCGTTTCCGCTCTCGACAATCTGGAATGCCGGCCGCGACATCCTGCAGGTCGCGCCAAGCGATCTCGACGAGGAGGTTCGCGAGCTCGCGCAATCGATCGCACACAAGCACGGCTTCAGCGACTTCAGCTCGCATGTGATGCGCTCGGGCCGCCAGCAATTCATCGAGATCGGGCTGGTGGCGCCGTCAGGCGAGATCAGCAAGACGTTCGCCGAACTCGACGCCATACGCGCCGAGATTGCCCTGGCCATGGGCGGTCTTAGCCCCGGCTATTGGCTCACGGTGGACTTCACCGCCGACAAGCGTTGGGTGTAAGTCACGCCCGCGCCTTGCGCCGCGCCAGGCCTCGATCAGGCGGCCGACATTGGTGATCGCGCAAAGCGAGAGCCGCCACGGTCGCCGCCCCCAATGCTCCCATCCAAGCGCAGGTCCTACCGACAAGGCTATGAGCGCCAGAGTCCCGCCGCTCCAAGTCTTCATCGAAGCACAGCTCCGCGGACTCCGACTGACATGACCCGACGTTAGTCGTCGCGCCCGCCCTGTCCATATCAAACGCATAGTAAGGAGGCCGGCTGCGTGACAGCCGACCTCCTTCACACTGAATCAATATTATAGCCAGAGTTACGCGACGCCTTGGAGTATCGCCTCGCCGTGATCTGCTCGCGGACTAAAGCGCGGCAGCTCGTTGGCTGTATTTTCCAGCGCGCCAGCGACAAAATCGGACACCGCACTCATCGCATTTTCCTTATCCGATGGCGCAACGCATATGCCGCCATTTCGTTCCGGCTGCAACCTTCTTCATTCCATTTCGACTGAAGTCTACACCGCGAACATCAAGCCCTGACGCGCGTGAGATATGCTCATAACAGAAGCGACGGAACTATACTTTCTCAGGAACAACCCTCCATCATTGTCGTTTGTACGGCGGGCAATGCAATGTGAGGAGAACAAGATGAACAATCGTTTATTGATGAGCGTCGCCGCTGCTGCACTGATAGCAGGTTCGGGTTTCGTTAATGCGCAAAGTCCAGGTGGCACAGGATCTGCCGGTTCGGGCGCCGGCATGAGCCGGGAGGCGCCGGCGGGTGGCGCTGCTGCGCGTAGCGGCGCAACGAGTGCGCCCGCAGGAGGTGCATCCGACCGCGCTGCGCCAATGGAGCGCAACGCCCCCGTCAATAAGGACGAGGCGACTGACACGACCAACAAGTCGGAGCAAAAGCCGGCGGTGAAGTCGACGCAGTCCGACGACAAGATGCAGCGTGACGACAAGCGTGCGACCGACTCGACCCGTGGCAACGAGAAGGCCGGCAAGGACATGAAGGCAGATACCAAGGCCGTCGACTCCAAGTCTGGCGACACGAAGGCGGGTGCCGACACTAGGTCGACATCGACCGAGACCAAGTCGACCGCCACCACCGGTCAGGCCGGCGCCGGCGCCAAGCTCACCACCGAGCAACGCACCAAAGTCACGAGCATCATCAAGCAGCAGAACGTCCAGCCGGCGACCAATGTAAACTTCTCGATCTCGGTTGGTACCCGCGTGCCGCGCGAGGTTCGCTTCCATCCGCTCCCGGCTGAGATCGTCACCATCTATCCGGACTGGCGTGGCTACGAGTTCTTCCTGGTTCGCAACGAGATCATCGTGGTGAACCCGCGAACACTCGAGATCGTTGCGGTCCTCGATGCCTAACGCGGCGCATCTCATGTGACATCCGGGCGGGCTCGAAAAGGGTCCGCCCGTTTGCTATCCGGCACACTCCGTTCCTGTCGCGAACCGGCATTATTGCCGGAAATGGCGCCAGCGGCTTTAACCTTGGTTAATAAGCACTTTCCAGAGGTTCCACCGGGCTTTTTACGAATTGGGTGAGGTATTTGGCTGGGGGAACCGGAGGCCTAGAGGCTTCCCCTTAGCGGTTTCGTTACCTATAACCCCCGCAGAACGGCGCCCGCGCGCGCCCATTGCTGATATGCCCGGGATGTCCGATGGCCAACACCATCTACGTACTCAACGGCCCTAACCTGAATCTGCTCGGAACCCGCGAGCCGGAGACCTATGGCCACGCGACCCTGGCCGATGTCGAAAAGCTTTGCGCAGCCGCCGCCGCACAATATGGCCTGACCGCAGATTGCCGGCAGTCCAACAGCGAAAGCGAGCTGATCGGCTACATCCATGAGGCCCGCGAGAAACACGTGGTCGGCATCGTGATCAATGGTGGCGCTTACTCGCACACCTCGATCGCCTTGCACGACGCCATCGTCGGCGTGCGCATTCCCACCGTGGAAGTGCATGTCAGCAACGTCTACACCCGCGAAAGCTTCCGCCACCATTCCTTCATCGCCAAGGCAGCCTTTGCCAGCCTGTGCGGCTTCGGCATCGAAGGCTATCGCCTTGCCATCAGCGGCCTCGCCGCAAAAATCGGCGCCAACGCCGTCGCGTGACGCGCCAGCTTCGCTCTTTATTCGTCTTTCACTTCAGACATTGGATTGCCCATGGCCCGCAAGCCTGACGACACACAGACCGCAACGCCAAAAGCCAGCAACGACAGCGGCATGATCCGCGAACTGGCGCTGCTGCTGGATGAAACCAACCTCACCGAGATCGAGGTCGAGCGCGCCGGTCTGCGCGTGCGCGTCGCGCGTAACATCAGCGTGGCTGCCGCCGTGCCTGCCTACGCGCCGGCGCCTGCCGCCGCCCCCGCGCCGGTCGCCGTGGCGCCTGCCGCCGCCGCACCGGCCGCCGACATGGCCAAGCACCCGGGCGCTGTGCCCTCGCCGATGGTCGGCACCGTCTATCGCGCGCCAGAGCCCGGCAAGCCCGCTTTCATCGAAGTCGGCACCAAGGTTGCTGCCGGACAGACACTGGTCATCATCGAAGCGATGAAGACGATGAATCAGATCCCGGCGCCGCGTGCTGGCACAGTGACACAGATCCTGATCGAAGACGGTTCGCCGGTCGAATACGGCGAAGCGCTCGTCATCATCGAGTAATTTAGAACTTATCTCTGACTCCGGAACGCCATGTTCGAGAAAATCCTGATCGCCAACCGCGGCGAGATCGCATTGCGCATCCTGCGGGCCTGCAAGGAGCTCGGCATCGCGACCGTGGCCGTGCATTCGACCGCGGACGCCGACGCCATGCATGTGCGCCTCGCCGACGAAAGCGTCTGCATCGGCCCGCCCGCGTCGAAAGACAGCTATCTCAACGTCCCGTCGCTACTCGCCGCCTGCGAGATCACCGGCGCAGATGCGGTGCATCCCGGCTATGGCTTCCTGTCGGAGAATGCGCGCTTCGCGGAAATCCTCGCCGACCATAATTTGAAATTCATCGGCCCCAAGGCCGAGCATATCCGCCTGATGGGCGACAAGATCGAAGCCAAGAAGACCGCCAAGCGCCTCGGAATCCCCGTGGTACCCGGCTCCGACGGCGGTGTCGGCCCTGACGACGACGCCATTGCGATCGCCAGGAAAATCGGCTTTCCGGTACTGGTGAAAGCTGCTGCTGGCGGTGGTGGCCGCGGCATGAAGGTCGCGCAGACCGAAGCCGATCTGCTGATGGCCCTGTCCACGGCCTCGAACGAGGCCAAGGCCGCGTTCGGCGATGCCTCCGTCTATCTCGAGAAGTATCTGACCAAGCCGCGCCACATCGAAATCCAGGTGCTGGGCGATGGCCGTGGCGGTGCGCTGCATCTCGGTGAACGCGACTGCTCGCTGCAGCGCCGGCATCAAAAGGTCTGGGAAGAAGGTCCCTCGCCGATCCTGTCACCGGAAGCGCGCGCCAAGATCGGCGGCATCTGCGCCAAGGCGATGCAGGACATGCAGTATCTTGGCGTCGGCACCATCGAATTCCTCTACGAGGATGGCGAGTTCTATTTCATCGAGATGAACACCCGCATCCAGGTCGAACATCCCGTCACCGAGATGATCACCGACATCGATCTGGTGCTGGAGCAGATCCGCATTGCAGCCGGTGGCGACCTGCCGTGTACACAGGACGAAGTGAACATCATCGGGCACTCCATCGAGTGCCGCATCAATGCCGAGAATCCGGAGACGTTCCGGCCCTCGCCCGGCACCATAACCCAGTACCACCCGCCGGGCGGCCTCGGCGTCCGGATCGATTCTGCGGTCTATCAGGGCTACAAAATTCCGCCTTATTACGACTCGTTGGTCGGCAAGCTGATCGTCCACGGCAAGAACCGTCCGGAATGCCTGATGCGCCTGCGCCGGGCACTGGACGAGATCGTGGTGGAAGGCGTCGAGACGACGCTCCCGCTGTTCCGGGCGCTGGCCCGGGAAGGCGATATCATCGAGGGCGATTACCACATTCACTGGCTGGAACAGTATTTGGCCGGCAAGGCGGCCAAGGCCTGACATTATTTCGGTTCGGGCTGGAACCAATTGCCCGAACTGGCGTTTTTTCCGCTGCTGGGGACCGTCCGGCGCGGGGGCCGTGTTGAAATTCAATCTGCAAGTGATGCGAGTGTTACGTGACTGCTGACGCCGCCCGCAGGCGAGCGCTTTGGCAAATCCTGCTGCTGTTGGCGGGGTTGCTCGTCCTTGCCGCGATCAGCGCCGCCTCTGTCATCCTGGTGAATCAGGCACGCGACGATTCCAGATGGGTGGTGCACACCGTCGAAGTCCAGAACCAGATATCGAACCTGCTGCTGGAAATCCGCCGCGCCGAAAGCGCCACGCGGGCCTATCTGCTCTCCACCGGTCCGCAGTTTCTGTCCGAATACGAAACCTCGACGCCGGCCATCCTGCCGGCCGTCGACAGATTGGTGGCCCTCGCCAACGACAATCCGGCCCAGATCGCCAACACGGTCAAACTGCGTGCAGCCGTCGAGCAGCGACTGGCGGAATTCGCCAAGGGTATCGACCGCATCAAGAACAACGACATCCAGTCGAGCATCGACATCCTGCGTCGCGGCGGCGCCAATCAGGCCGTTCAGGACATCGCCAACATCACCAGCGCCATGCGCGCCGAGGAAGGCCGCCTGTTCGTCGAACGCACCCGGACGGCCGACCAGAGCCAGCAATGGGCCTCGTTAGTCACCGTGGCCGGCTCCGGCCTGGTGGTACTCTTGGCGGCGCTGTCGATCTTCCTCGTGCGCCGCTCGTCAAACGCCCGCGATGAGGCCGAGGCTAGGCTGCGCGACAGCAACATCGACCTCGAAGCCGCCGTTGAGGAGCGCACCGCCGACTTGCGCGAGGCCAACGACGAGCTGCAGCGCTTCTCCTATATCGTCAGCCACGACCTGCGCTCGCCGCTGGTCAACATCATGGGCTTCACCAGCGAACTCGAGGAGCTGCGGGGCGACATCTTCCGCCGCATTGCGACGCTGGCCAATGAAGAGCCCGTCGTGCCCGATGTGAACGGCGAATTGCCGGAGCCGGCGCTGCCCGAACAGGACAAGCAACTCTCCGCCGACTTCACCGAAGCGCTCGGCTTCATCAAGTCATCGATAGGCAAGATGGACCGTTTGATCAGTGCCATCCTCAACCTGACCCGCGAGGGCCGGCGCGAGTTCAAGCCGGTCAAGATCGAAACCCGCGAACTGATAGAAGGCATTGCCGCCACCGTGGCGCATCAGGCGGCCGAGACCGAAACGCAGATCCGGATCGAGCCATTGCCAAGCATCGAGAGTGATCGCCTTGCGATGGAACAGATCTTCGGCAACCTGATCGACAATGCGCTGAAATATCTGAAGCCCGGCGTCCCCGGCGACATTCTCGTCAAGGGCCGCACCAAGATGGGCTTTGCGATCTTCGAGATCATCGACAACGGCCGCGGTATCGATCCCAAGGATCATCAGCGCATCTTTGATCTTTTTCGCCGCGCGGGTACACAGGACAAGCCCGGCCAGGGCATCGGACTGGCCCATGTGCGCGCTTTGGTTCGACGGATGGGCGGCACCATGTCGGTGTCATCGGAACTGGGCAACGGCAGCAACTTCACCGTCACGCTGCCGGCCAGATGGACGGGGCATAACCGGGATAAACAAACATGAGTAAGCCAGTCACCATCATTATGATCGAGGACGACGAGGGTCACGCCCGTCTGATCGAGCGCAATATCAGGCGCTCGGGTGTCAATAATGAGATCATCCCGTTCACCAACGGTACAGACGCCGTCAACTATCTGTTCGGCAAGGATAGCAGTGGCCTCGATCACAAGGGTGAAGCCTTGCTGATCCTGCTCGATCTCAACCTGCCCGACATGACCGGGATCGATATTCTGAAGCGTGTCAAAGAGAACGAATTTCTCAAATGCGCGCCCGTCGTGGTCCTCACCACCACCGACGACGCGCAGGAAATCAAACGCTGCTACGAACTGGGCTGTAACGTCTACATCACCAAGCCCGTCAACTACGAGAGCTTCGCCAACGCGATCCGCCAACTCGGTCTGTTTTTCTCCGTCATTCAGGTTCCGCAAGCGTCCACATGACATCTGCCACGACGCCAACGCTGCTGTATATCGACGACGACGCAGGTCTTGCGCGGCTGGTGTCGCGCGGCCTGACGCGGCAGGGCTTTGGCGTTGAGCATTGCGATAACGGCGAAGCCGGCATTGAGCGGATCAAGCAGGGTGGCATCGACGTCATCGCGCTCGATCAGTACATGCCGGGTCTCGACGGACTGGAAACGTTGGAGCAGATTCAGATGCTGCCCTCGCCGCCGCCCGTGGTGTTCGTCACAGCGTCGCAGGACAGCAAGATCGCCGTTACTGCGCTCAAGGCGGGTGCCGCCGACTATCTGGTGAAGGATACCCAGGGCGACTTCCTGCCGCTGCTGCATGTGGCCTGCACGACCGCGATCAAGCAGGCCCTGATATCGAAGGCCCGCGACGACGCAGAAGCCGAAGTCCACGCGTCACGCGACCGCTATGCAGCACTTGCGGCCGAGCGCGAAGTGTTGCTGCGCGAAGTCAATCACCGCGTCGGCAACTCGCTGCAGATCATCGCCTCACTGCTGCATCTGCAGGCCAACTCAACCAACGAAGATCACGTCAAGGTGGCGCTGACCAATGCCATGGGCCGCGTCGCCGCCGTGGCGCAGGTCCATCGCCGGCTGTACACGTCGCATGACCTCAACAGCGTGCTGCTCAATCAGTATCTCGAAGCCCTGCTGGAAGATCTTCGCAGGTCCGCCGAAGGCAACCGGATGTCGCGCCTGACGCTGAAAGCCGAGACCGTCGAGATCGATCCTGACCGCGCCGTTGCCATCGGCATCATCGTCAACGAGCTGGTGATGAACGCGGTGAAATACGCCTATCCCGATGGCGCCGGCCCGATCCACGTCGTGCTCACCGCACAAGGCAAAGACCTGGAACTGTCGATCACCGATGACGGCGTCGGTCTCAATGTTAAGGTCGATCCCCGCTCCACCGGTATGGGCCAGCGCATCGTCAACGCCATGGCCAACAAGCTCGACGCCTCCGTCGAGCGCGACCCCGACCATACCGGCACCCGCATCGTGCTACGGTTCAGTGCCGTCGCCAAACCAGCGGCCAAACCGCCTGTCAGCGCCGCGGGCTAGCCGCCTGCGCAGCGGCCGCGCCTTAAACACTTCCAACCTGCACGAACGCCCCGGCTACCACGTCTTTCGCCCTGTTGCATTTGTTCGGGAGATAGTTATAGTTAGTTGCTTCCTTAGCAATAAGGCCCGTCTTTCCAGGCGGGCCGTTGCCATTTTAGGAGGCCTTTGCGATGAGCCGTTCCAACCGGATCGATCATATTCGCCTGACGTCGCATCCTGCGCCGGGCGCCAAGCATAACTTCCCGATCCAGTGGGGCGCATCCACCGCACGCGAACGCGGGCCGATCATCGGCACCGTCTCCCGCCCCCAGGACCGCAATGTCATCGGCACCCATGGCGGATCCTACTCGGTCTATCGCGCGCTTGCCGTCTCGTCCGGCGCGCTCGATCCGCTGAAACGCCCCGATCTCACAAACACCCATCCGGCAGCAACCGTCGGCCCATTCGGCCAGTGGATGGAGCCGGAAAAAATCGTGTCGCTGGATCCCTGGGGCCATCTCGTTGCAGAGAGCTTTGCACCCGAAATTGCCGAAGGGATCGATATTCGCCCCAGCATTGCCATCACCAAGGCGCGCCTCGATCTGCCAGAGCTACAGGCCGCCATCGCCGGCGGGCGCCTCAGGCACGACGGCAACGTCGTTCACGCCAATGGCAGCGTCTCGGTCGTCAAGATCGCCATCGATCCGGTGTGGTACCTGCCCGGCCTCGCGAGGCGTTTTGATACCAGCGAGAACAATCTGCGCCGCCAGTTGTTCGAACAAACCGCCGGCATGTTTCCCGAACTCGTCACGCGGCCTGACCTGCAGGTGTTCCTGCCGCCGATCGGCGGGACCACCGCCTATCTGTTCGGCGATGTCAGCAGGCTGCCGGATCACACGACGAAGGTCACTTGCCGCGTTCACGACGAGTGCAACGGCTCCGACGTGTTCGGCTCCGATATCTGCACCTGCCGTCCTTATCTCATTCACGGGATAGAAGAATGCGCGCGCGCCGGCCAATCCGGAGGACTCGGCATCATCATCTACAATCGCAAGGAAGGCCGTGCGCTCGGCGAAGTCACCAAGTTTCTGGTCTATAACGCGCGCAAACGTCAGGAAGGCGGCGATGCCGCTGCGCAATATTTCGAACGCACGGAATGCGTTGCCGGCGTGCAGGATGCGCGCTTCCAGCAATTGATGCCGGACGTGGTGCACTGGCTTGGCCTCAAGCGCATTGATCGCTTCATTTCCATGAGCGACATGAAGCATGATGCGCTGACCAGCCAGGGCGTCGAGATCGTGGAACGCGTGCCGATCCCAGACGACATGATCCCGGCCGACGCGCATGTGGAAATCGCCGCCAAGAAGGCCGCCGGCTACTTCACGCCGGAGCCGGTCACGCCGCAGGATCTGATCGACTCAGTCGGCCGCGGGCTCGAGAAATATTGAGATATCAGCTGTGAATTCCCATATCCCGGAAAGTTCGACTGTCCTCTCCTTGCTGTCAGCCCACGCGGTGCGCGAACGCGCGCAGCGCATGCTGGCGCGTGGCCTCGACGACAAACTGCCGAACTTCCGCATCGATCTCACACAGATGGATGATGTGATCAATCTGGTGCTGGAGACGACGCGGGCGTCCTATCCGTCGCTCGATGTGCCGTTCCATTCGCGTTGGCGCCACTTCGTCAATGCCGGCGACGATCGCTGGGCTCATCTCGCAGATCGCACCAAATGGACCGACCGCGCCGCCCGCGGACGTGCCGAATTCGATCTCGCCATTACCAGCGTGTTCCTCGATGCGGGCGCTGGCCCGACCTGGCGCTACACCGATCCGCAAACCGGTGCGGCCATCGGACGCTCTGAAGGCCTCGGTCTCGCCAGCCTCGCAATGTTTGCCAGCGGCGCATTTTCCGCCGACCCAGCAGAGCCGCTACGCGCCGATGCCAGCAAGCTTGCGCAGCTCGACGTCAGCGATCTCAAGCGCGGCATGCAGGTCTCCGAGACCAATCCGATGGTTGGCATCGATGGCCGCGCCGACCTGCTGCGCCGGCTGGGCACACTTGTGGCATCGAGGCCGGATGTGTTCGGCACCGGGGATACGCCGCGCCCGGGCGGCTTGTTCGATCGCCTGACGTCGCTCGCCGACGGCGACCGCCTACCCGCGCCCGTCATCTTGTCCGAACTGCTCCAGCAACTCGGCCCGATCTGGCCCTCACGGCTGACAGTGGGCGGCATTGCGCTTGGCGATTGCTGGAAACATCCCGCAATGACCACGGCTGACGCCACTTCCGGACTCGTGCCGCTGCACAAACTGTCGCAGTGGCTGGCCTATTCGCTGATCGAACCGCTGCAGACTGGAGGCATCCACGTCACCGACATCGACGGCCTCACGGGATTGGCCGAATATCGCAATGGCGGCCTGTTTGTCGACGGCGGCGTTTTGAAATTCCGCGATCCCGCCGACGCTGCGCGTCAACATGACGTATCCTCGCCGCTGGTGGTGGAATGGCGGGCACTGACCGTGGCGCTGCTTGACCGCGTCGCCGACGGCCTGCGACAAAGACTGAAGCTCGACGCGACGTCACTTCCGCTGGCGAAAGTGCTCGAAGGCGGCACCTGGGCTGCCGGTCGGATACTGGCGCGCGAGCGTCGCGAGGATCATTCGCCGCCCGTGAAGGTCATCAGCGACGGCACGGTTTTCTAGTTCAAAGACGTTTTTACACTCTCGCAACGGATGAGGTTCATGGACGGCGTCACGATCGTTAATCACCCGCTGGTGCAGCACAAGCTGACGCTGATCCGCGACAAGAACCGCTCGACCAAGGGCTTTCGCGAGCTCCTCAACGAAATCGGCATGCTGCTCTGTTACGAGGTGACGCGCGACCTGCCGCTCACAGATGTCGAGATCGAGACACCGATCATGAAGATGACCGGCAAGGAAATCGCCGGCAAGAAACTGGTATTTGCACCGATCCTGCGCGCCGGGCTCTCCTTCGTCGAAGGTATGATCGGCCTCGTGCCCTCCGCGCGCATCGCGCATATCGGGCTTTACCGTGATCCCGAGACTTTCGTCGCGGTGGAATACTTCTTCAAGGCACCGACCAATCTCGATGAGCGCCTCGTGATCGTGATCGATCCGATGCTGGCGACCGCGAATACGGCGGTCGCCGCCATCGACCGCATCAAGGAACGCGGCGCCAAGGACATCCGCTTCGTCTGCCTGCTGGCGGCACCGGAAGGCATCGAACGCCTGCGCGGCTATCATCCGGACGTACCAATCTGGACCGCGGCCATCGACGACCGGCTGAACGATCACGCCTATATTGTGCCAGGCCTCGGCGACGCTGGCGACCGCGCTTACGGCACCAGGTAACGAGGCGCGAGCTCCCAACGGCCGATCTTACGGACGTGTCGGCCCGCTCGGTTATCCGAGCGGGTTCAATTGATCATCAGCAGCCAGGGCATCACGACCAGCAGTAAGCCGGCGAAATAGATCAGCCCGAAGATCAGACCGAACTTCCAGAAGTCGGCCTTGCCGATATAACCGCTACCAAAATACATCGGCGCCGGTCCGGTGGCATAGGGCGAGATCACCCCCATCAGGCCGAGCGAATAGATGCAGAGCAATGTCAGAGTCGACATCGGGATTCCGGGAATGCTCGATCCCACCGCCAGCACGACGGGCAGCATCGCGGCCGCGTGCGCCGTAATGCTCGAGAAAAAATAGTGGATCCAGAAGAAGATCGAGACGAGCAGGATCATCGCGATGGTCGGGCTGAACGTGGCGAGCGGAGCCGCCAGGCCGGCGGCGGCCCATTTGATGAAGCCGATGTCGTTGAGGCCGGATGACAGCGTCAGCAGCGATGTGAAGTAGAAAAACACCTCCCATGCTGCCTTCTCGGCGATGATGTCGGAAAACGTGATCACGCCGGTGACGAGCATCAGCGAGATCACAACGAACACCACCATCGTTGCATTGATGAAGTTCGAACCGACTCCAGGCAGCGAGATGTCGGGATTGGATCCGGTGATCCACAGGAACATCGCAAGCACGACCAGTCCGGCCATGATCCATTCGTTACGCGACAACGCGCCCATCGACGCAAGCTCACCCCCGCTCCACGCGACGATCTCCGGGCTGTTCTTCACCTCCGGCCGGCAAATCATATAGCTCAGCAACGGCACCAGCAGAATGAGCGGCACGCCGAGCGGCGCGAAGCCGATGAACCACTGCGACCAGCCGACGTCCACGCTCACGATCTTCTTGGCGATGCTCAATGCAGCCGCATTGGGCGCAAGCGCAGTGAGGAACATCGAGCTCGTCACCGCGGTCGCCGCGAAGGCGGTCCACATCACGTAGGTTCCGATCCTGCCGGCTGTCGGACCCGGCTCCGACCCGTAGATCTTCGGGATGTTGCTGACAATCGGATAGACCGTGCCGCCGCTGCGCGCGGTGTTCGATGGCGTCGCCGGCGCGAGAACCAGATCGGACAGCGCAACCGCGTAACCCAGTCCCACCGTGTTGCGCCCGAGACCGCGAACCAGCAGCAATGCCAGACGCCTGCCAAGACCGCTCTTGCGATAGCCGATCGAGAATACGAAGGCGCCGACGATCAGCCACACCGTGCTTTCGGAGAATCCGCTCAGCATCCAGCGTAGCGACTTGTTGGGATCATGTTCGACATATCCCATCACGCCCGCAAAGGTCAGACCGATCAGACCGACCGCGCCAACAGGCATGGATTCCAGGATAAGGCCGGTAATCACCGCAGCGAAAACGGCGAAATAATGCCACTGATTGGCGACCAGTCCTGCCGGAATCGGGATGACGTACAGCACCAGCCAGACAGCGAGAGGTGCAATCTTCTTCCAGCTCAGCGACACAGTTTTTCCCCCGGCGAACCGACCTGCTAAACCCGCGACAATACCTCCGGCAACGTAACACCAGTTGTTGCCCGGCGAGCAACCGCCAACACGATCTGCGCCGCATGTATCACCATCTTAGAGCGCGCCTCTCTTGCCTTTCGCATCCGCAACAAAGGTCGCGCTGGCATGCAGCCGGGTCACGCACGGCGTTGCGCCGCCAGCCCCGAACGCGACATGGAGCAGCAGGAAATGCTCGTCTATCGGATGGCATTCTTCACCGCATGGGGGAGCAGGCCGACGACAGGTCATAAGCCAAGCTGCCGCTGCCGATCGCCGGCGCATTGCGTTCGCCTAGCTCGCCGGTGGGTAAAGTCAGGCAACGCTCTCATACCGGATCAGCCGCCGCCTACGCTTGGCGGCATCCATGGCATCTATTTTTGCCAAACCGCCCGAGATTCAGCACGCCGACCTGACGCGCTTCTCCTCGCCGCCATGCGACGGAACGGATTGGCTATCGACCACCGCACGCCCCTGCGTGATCAGCCGCGCGCCGCGCTGGTCGAGCGTGTGGATCCATAGCCAGTTAATCGCGACGGCGAGACGATTGCGCAGCCCGATCAGGAAGTAGATGTGGGCGATGCCCCAGATCCACCACGCCAGCGCACCGCGTAATCTCAAGCGACCGAAATCGATCACCGCAAGTTTCTTGCCGATCTGCGCGAGACTGCCATCGTGCGAATAGCGAAACGGCACGGGCGTCTCGCCGCGCAGACGCTGCTTGATCGCTGACGCGACATAGCGCCCTTCCTGCTTTGCCGCAGGCGCGATGCCGGGCACCGGATTGCCGTCAGGCGCGGCGATCGTCACGGTATCTCCGACAGCGAAAATATCGGGGTGACCCGGCACGGTGAGATTTGGATTGACCTGCAGCCGCCCCGCCCGATCGGCGGCAACACCCAGCCACTCTGCGGCCGGCGATGCGCGCACGCCTGCGGCCCAGATGATCGTCTTGGCGCCGAGTGTCTTGTCGCCATAGATCACGCCGTCGATATTGCAGTCCGACACCGCATATCCGAGTACGACTTCGACACCGAGCTTTTCCAGCGAGCGCTGCGCATAGGCTGACAGGTCTTCCGGAAATCCGGCGAGAACACGTCTCCCCGCTTCGATCAGCACCACACGCGTCTCGCGCGTATTGATATTGCGAAAATCTTCCGGCAGCGTCACCCGCGCGAGCTCCGCGATGGTGCCGGCGAGTTCGACACCTGTCGGGCCGGCGCCAATGATCACGAAGGTCAGCAGCGCCGCACGCTTCACGGGATCGCTCTCGCGCTCGGCGCGCTCAAAGGCCGTGAGAATACGACGGCGCAGCGTGGTCGCATCTTCCAGCGTCTTCAGGCCCGGCGCGAACGGCTCCCATTCATCATGGCCGAAATAGGCATGACCGGCGCCGGTAGCCAGCACCAGCGTGTCATAGGGCAGCGTCTGCCCGTCATCGAGTTGCACACGGCGCGCAGCCGTATCGACACCGGTCACTGTACCAAGCAATGTCGTCACATCCTTGCGTCCGCGCAGCAGATAGCGGATCGGCCAGGCGATTTCAGATGTCGCCAGCGACGCGGTCGCAACCTGATAGAGCAGCGGCTGAAACAGGTGATGATTGCGGCGATCGACAATTGTGATGCTGACATCAGCACCGGTCAGCCGATACACAGTCTCCAGCCCGCCGAAGCCGGCGCCGACAATGACGACGCGATGAGGTGTTGTCGCTCTGGTCGATGCCTTGCCGTCGATTGTCACGATATTCGTCATGGTGAACAGGCTCCCTGCCTGCATCCTGATAGCTAAGCCCGTCGTCCGAGCAATCAAGCAACAATCCGGGCGCGTCAGGCCGGTTGTCGAGCGGTTCCAGATTTGAACAGCCCGCGTTGGCGTCAGTGTGCCCTGCGCGACCAGAGCCTATCCAATAAGTAAGCCAAATATCGGGCATAAGCATTGCTTGGTTCGTGGTCCCGATCCTCCGATGCCACCTCAATCCGCTCGGCGCCTGTTGACCGCCAAGACCGTCGCCCGCGCGGCCTCCGCCTGCTATGCTGGGGGCATGAGCTCACGCGACTCCGCATCCTCCGAGGTTACGCCAGAACTGCTGTTGCGCGCCTATGCCTGCGGCATCTTCCCGATGTCGGAAAGCGCCGACGATCCCGGCTTGTTCTGGGTCGAGCCCGAACGGCGCGGCATCATTCCGCTGGACGGCTTCCGTATCAGTTCGCGCCTCGCCCGCACCGTACGCTCCGACGTTTTCACCGTGACCGTCAACACCGCCTTTAAACGTGTGATGGCCGAATGTGCCGCGCCAAAGCCCGGCCGCGAAGACACCTGGATCAACACGCGCATTCGCGATCTCTATGGCGAACTGCATGAGATGGGCCATGCCCACAGCGTCGAGGTCTGGCAGGACGATACGTTGGTCGGCGGGCTCTATGGCGTCTCACTTGGTCGCGCCTTCTTCGGCGAGAGCATGTTTCATCATGCGCGCGACGCCTCGAAAGTCGCGCTGGTGCATCTCGTCGCGCGGCTGATCGCCGGCGGCTTCAAACTGCTCGATACGCAATATGTCACCGATCACCTGCTGACGTTCGGCGCGCAGGAAGTGCCGCGTGCGCGTTACCGCAAGCTGCTCGACGCATCCCTCGACGGCGTCGCGGAGTTCGACAGACTGCCGACGGATTTCCCGCTCAAGGGCACGACGGTGCTGGACATTATCGCGGGACGGAACGACGCCTCTTAAGACGCGCCGTAGTGTTACTGCCGGAAGGCGGGGAAGCCCGGCGGCGGCTGCAGGGGCTGCTGCTGGGCGCGCGGCTGCTGCTTCGGCTGGACGCGTTTCTGGGCCGGCGGCGGGGGCCGCGGCGCATCGGGCTGCGTGGTTGCAACCGTCGCTTCCGGGCCTTTGCAGTCGGTCAGCCAGATATCGTAGATCGGGTGCTCGACGCCGTGCAGGCCGGGGCTGGCGGCAAACATCCAGCCGGAGAAGATTCGCTTCACTTCGCCCTGCAGCGTGATTTCGTCGACCTCGACGAAGGCGTCGGTATTGGCGGCTTCGGTGGCCGGACGCGTGTAGCAGGCATCGGTCTTCACACGGAGCGCACCGAATTGCACGGTCTCACCAATGTCGGCATCGAAATTGATGATGCGGCCGGTGATCTTGTCGAGGCCCGAGAAGCTCGCTTTCTTGTTGACGATCTTCTGCGCCGGCGGCTCGGTCACCACCTCATCGCCGGGCTGCAGCGTGGCAGGGGTCGGCGGCGCCACCTTGGGCGGCTGGCGGCCGTTGGGAGCAGCAGCGGGCGCGTTGGCCACGCCGGGCTGTGGCGCGGGCTGACTGGGCGATACGCCCAAGGACGGTGGCAGGTCGGATTGCCGCGTTCCGGGCTGGTTCTGCGGAATGACGGTGGTGTTGCTCCCGGGCGGCGGTGCCAGCGGCTGCGACTGCACAGCGCCGGGCGGCGGCGCGCCCATGCCAGGACGCGTCGGCAGCAGGCGGCCCTGCGGCAGCTCCGGCACCTCCTCCTCGTCGTCCATGGGCGGCGGCGGTTGCTGGCCACGCGGCACGCTGCCCGGCGGGCGCGGCGGCGGATCGCCGAACAGCGGACCGAACTGCGCCTGCACAGGTGCAGGCGACAGTGAGGTGGCGGCCAGGAGGGCCGCAAATCCGGCAATCGTCAGGGTTCGCAACATGCGGCGCGGCTCAATCGAGAATCAGGCTCGCGACATTGTAGGAGAATGGCCGCGTAATCGCCTCCGGTTAACACGCCGAATGCGGCGGCGAAAGGGCGCCCTGCTCCACATACCGCCCGGCTGGTCAGGTCACCCTCCGCGTGAAATAGTCCACATCAGGCAGGCGCATGACGCGCGACCGGCCATTAATCCGGAACAAACCGGAGCATGGGGAGAACGCTCTATATGACTGACGGAATCCGTCTGGACGGCAGAATCGCCGTCGTCACCGGCGCAGCCGGCGTGATCGGCACCGAGACCATCAAATTGCTGGCGGCGCGTGGTGCCAGGATCGTCGCCGTGGACCGCGATGCGGCCGCGCTCCAGCGCGCGGTCGCGCACCTCCCCGCCTCTGCCGAGGCATTGGCACTCACGGCAGATGTGACGAGCGAGGAAGACGTCATCGGCTATGTCGCCGCCACGGTGAAGCGTTTCGGAACCATCGATATCTTCTACAACAATGCCGGCATCGAAGGCACGATCGCGCCCATCGTGAAAGCCTCCCTCGCCGACTTCCGCAAGGTGCTCGACGTCAATGTGGTCGGCGTGTTTCTCGGCATGAAGCATGTGCTGCCGGTGATGCTGAAGGCCAACAAGGGTTCGATCATCAACACGGCGTCCATTGCCGGCATCATCGGCTCCGCAGAGATCGCAGTCTACAGCGCCAGTAAACACGCGGTGATCGGCCTTACCAAGAGCGCGGCGCAGGAATGCACCGGCACCGATGTGCGCGTGAACTGCGTCTGCCCCGGCCTGATCGACAGCCGCATGCTGTCCGCCATCGTGGACGCACGGGTCGGCCGCGGCATGCCTGCGCCCGTCGAGAAGGTCGTGGACCGCGTGCCGCAGCGCCGGCTTGGTCTTGCCCGGGAAGTCGCGCCGATCGTCGCCTTCCTCGCCTCGGATGATGCAAGCTACGTCACCGGCTCCGCCTATACCGTCGATGGCGGTCGCACCTCCGCCTGAACATCCAAAAACCAAGAGCAGATCACATGCCTGTTGTTCTCGATCCCGATGCCGCCGCCGTGCTGAATGTGTTCCGCGATGCCGGCCGCCCACCCTACGAAACAATCTCGCCGCAGGAAGCGCGCGAGTGGTATTTGAAAGCGCGACCAGTCGCCAACCCCGAACCGCCGGAACTGGCGTCGGTGCAATCCATGACGGTGCCCGGCCCGGCCGGCGCCATTCCGGTGCGCGCCTACACGCCGAAAGTGCTCCGTAAAACCGACGGCTTGTCGCCGTGCCTGGTGTTCTTCCACGGCGGCGGCTGGGTGATCGGCGATCTCGACAGCCACGATGTGGTGTGTCGCATTATCGCCCATGAAGGCGAGATGATCGTGATCTCGGTCGACTATCGCCTCGCGCCGGAGAACAAGTTTCCCGCCGCCATCGACGACGCCATCGCCGCAACACGATGGATTTCCGACAATGCCGTACAGCTCAATGTGGATGCAAAGCAGATCAGCGTCGGCGGCGACAGCGCCGGAGGTAATCTCGCCGCCATCGTCGCTATCGACGCGCGGGACAATCGCGGACCGAAACTCGCCGGCCAGTTGCTGATCTATCCTGCCACCGACTTCCGCATGACCCATCCCTCGCACAGCGAACCGGAGACGAGTTGCCTGCTGACGCACAATGTCATCCGCTGGTTCGCCGATCACTATCTCACGGGCAAGGCCGACGTCGACAATTGGCGCGCCTCGCCTGCCCGCATGGACAACCTCGCGGGCCTGCCGCCGGCCTATGTCATGACCGCCGGCGCCGATCCGCTGCGCGACGAAGGCGATGAATATGCCAAGCGCCTGTCCGACGCGGGCGTGGCCGTGGAATACAAAACCTATCCCGGCCAATTCCATGGCTTCATCACCATGGGCAAGATTCTGCCCAAAGCGAACACGGCGCTGCACGAGATGGGAGAATGGCTGAAAGGATTGGGCTAGCGCTGACGCCGTCCCGGGAGCGATCACGATGAAGAAGCCGGAGAGGATCGCACCCGGTGGTCCGGTCAGGGGCCGCTGCCTGTGCGGTACGGTCCAATTCGAAATCGATTTTCCGGCACGCTGGGCGTGACACGATCATTCCCGTGCCACGCGACAGGCACATGGCGCCGCCTATGCCACCTATGTCGGTAGTTGGTGCAAACGTTTCCGTGTCATGGAAGGACAGGCGGAGATCACGCGCTTTGAAGACAAGGCATCGGGCACCACGCGAAGCTTCTGCAAACGATGCGGCACACCGCTGTTCTACGAACGCGCTCGCTCGCCGCACATGGTCAACATTGCCCGCGCGTTGTTCGTCAGCCGCACTGGCCGGCAGCCACTTTATCATATCGGCATAGAGGAATTGCAGGAGTGGACCTACACCGGCGAGCCGCTGGTTCCGCTCAAGGGTTTTCCAGGCGTCGTCTGGGAGCGCTCGCGCAAAAGGAAGAAGCGGATCGCGAACGACGAACCATTTTAGGTCCTCGGTTTTTTACGCCGCTGGGCAATTTGCTGCCGCAACGGCGCATGCGCCGGTCTCAGCCAATCCGAATTGCTCAGGGCATGCTTCACGCAATCATGGATGTGGGTGTGCAGCAGCTTGCGTGCCTTGGCGGAATCCCGCGCCAGCGCAGCGTTCCTCAGTTCGCGGTGCTCGACCGCAGCGACTTCGCCGCGGAACACCACCGCCAGCATCTGATAGCGCAGATATTTGTCGTAAGCCGCCGACAGTGCGTCGAGCAGCACCTGCGATCCGCAGGCTGCGATCAGCGCGCGGTGAAACTGCCAGTCGCACTGTTTCCAGGCCTCGGTCTTCGACTTATCGCCGGCGAGCATTGCCTTTTCCATGGCGGACAGCTTGTGATACGCGGAAACGACCAGCGCCTCCCAGTCGAGATCGCCTAACTTGAACGACTGCTCGATGGCATGGCCCTCGAGCAGTTCGCGCAATTCCGCAATCTGCTGGAATTCCGTAGCCGAAATCGACGTCACCTCGAAACCGCGCTGGCCTTCGGCGACGACGAAGCCTTCCGAGCACAGCCGGTTCAGCGTCTCGCGCAGCGTCGAGACGCTGGTGCCATAGGCGACACTCATCTTCTCCAGCTTCAGCTTCTGGCCGGGCTCGAGATTGCCAAAAATGACGTCGTTGCGGATGCGCCGATAGGCGCTGTCGCCGACGGTCTCTCCGGCCCGGTCCGCAATGGGGATATCCAGCATGAGCAATCCTGATGGCATGATCTGGCCGCCACCTTACATCACCCCGGCAGCCAGACACAAACCATCATAGATATTGCAAAATATCAGTTGATTTTTATTTTACCATATAAGACGGTTGCGCCCAAGAACGGAAAAATACCATTCTGGGGAGAAGCAACATGACCGTCCATTCGACATCTACCGTCTGGCTCGCCGCCGTCGCCACCACCCTCGCCGTCGCCTGCGGCCCGGCATCCGCGCAGGTGCAGGAACGCACCATTCGCTGGGGTCACCTCAACAACACCGATCATCCCGTCAGCAAGGGCGTGCAGAAGTTCACCGAACTCGTTGCCGCGAAGAGCGGCGGCAAGATGAAGGTGCGCGAATATCCCGCCAACCAACTCGGCTCAGAGATGCAGCAGCAGTCGGCACTGCGCGCCGGCACGCAGGAAATGCAGTCGCCAGCCACCACGTCGCTGGTGGGCATCGTCAAGGACTACGGGCTGATCGATTTCCCGTTCATCGTCTCGACGCCGAAGCAGGCCGACGCGCTGCTGGATGGCCCGCTTGGCTCGGCCCTGCTCGCCAAGCTCCCGGAGAGGGGTCTGATCGGTCTCGGCTACTGGGATCTCGGCTTCCGCAATGTCACCAACAGCCGGCGCCCGATCACCAAGGGCGAGGATCTCGACGGCATCAAGATCCGCGTGATCCCGAACCCGGTCTATCTGGAGACCTTCAAGGCGTTCAATGCCAACCCGGTGCCGATGAGCTTCTCCGAACTCTACACCGCGTTGGAAACCCGCACGGTCGACGGTCAGGAGAATCCGTTCTCAGTGATCCTCTCGAACAAGTTCTATGAGGTGCAAAAGTATCTCAGCGTCACCAACCACACCTATTCGACCAACATCATCCTGGTCAGCAAGGTGTTCTGGGACAAGTTGTCCAAGGACGAGCAGAAGATACTGCAGGACGCCGCTAACGAGGCCCGTGACTATCAACGCAAGATCAGCCGCGATGCAGCAGCGGCTTCCGTCGGCGAGCTGAAGGCCAAGGGCATGGAGGTCAACGAGATCGCACCGGCCGAACTCGCCAAGATGCGCGACAAGACCAAACCGATCGCCGCCAAATTCTCCGCCGACTACGACCCGGAGATCGTCAAGCTGTTCAACAGCGAACTTGATCGCGTCCACAAGGATTGAGCTTCGCACCGCCTGATGCCGCCGCGCGACGATTACCGCGCCCACTCGCGAAAGCTGCTAATGCCCGCTCCTTCTGCCTCTGCGACACACAGGATCGTCGACGCCTACTACTGGTCACTCAAGCTCGTCATGGCCGTCCTTCTGGCGGCCATGGTGGTTCTGGTGTTCGGCAATGTCCTGCTGCGCTACGTCTTCAACTCCGGCATCGCCATCTCCGAGGAACTGTCGCGCTGGCTGTTCGTCTGGACGGTGTTTCTCGGAGCCATCGTTGGCCTCCGTGAACACGCTCATCTCGGCGTCGACAGTTTCGTGAAGATGCTGTCGCCGATGGGGCGCAAGATCTGCTACGCGCTCAGCCATGCGCTGATGCTATATGCTTCTGTGCTGCTCACCGAGGGCTCATGGAAACAAACGGTGCTGAACTGGGACACGACGGCGCCGGCCTCCGGCCTCTCCGTTGGTCTGTTCTATGCCGCCGGTCTCGTCTTCGGCGCCGCCTCGATCCCGATCCTGCTGCATGACCTCTATCGCCTGTTGAGCGGCCAGCTCGCCACATCGGAGCTGATCGCCATCAGCGAGTCCGAGGAACAGGTCCCCGCGACGTCGACCGCCGCCAACGGGAATGACCGCCAATGACCATCGGCATCTTCACTTTCTCGCTGCTGGGCGCCATGGCCATCGGTATGCCGATCGCATTTGCCCTGATCATCTGCGGCGTCGCGCTGATGACCTATCTGGATATCTTCGACTCCCAGATCATCGCGCAGAACGTCATCAATGGCGTTGATTCCTTCCCGCTAATGGCGGTGCCATTTTTCATCTTGGCTGGCGAGATCATGAACACCGGCGGCCTCGCTCGCCGCATCCTGAACTTCGCCATCGCCCTCGTCGGCCATCTGCGCGGCGGGCTCGGCTATGTCGCCATTCTGACGTCCTGCATTCTCGCATCACTGTCCGGGTCTGCGGTTGCCGACGCCGCCGCGCTCGGCGCGCTGCTGGTGCCGATGATGGCTGCGGCAGGGCATAACCGCGCCTCCGCAGCCGGTCTCGTCGCCGCCGGCGGAATCATCGCGCCGGTGATCCCGCCCTCGATCGGCTTCATCATCTTCGGCGTTGCCGCCGGCGTCTCCATCTCGAAGCTGTTTCTCGCCGGCGTGGTGCCGGGTCTGATGCTCGGCGGCAGTCTGTGCTGCGCCTGGTGGTGGGTTGCGCGCAATGAGAACTCGGTGAGCCCGCCGCGACAGAGCCTGGCGCACATCTTTCGCGCGTTGATCGATGGCTTCTGGGCCTTGATGCTGCCGATGATCATCGTTTTCGGCTTGCGCTTCGGCATCTTCACGCCGACCGAAGCGGCCGTCGTCGTCGCGGTCTATTCCTTCATTGTCGCCACCTTCGTCTATCGGGAGCTGACTTTCCCGCAACTGGTCAAGATCCTGATCAGCTCCGCACAGATCACCGCCGTGGTGATGTTCCTTGTCGCCGCGGCGCTGGTGTCGTCCTGGCTGATCACGGTCGCCGAAATTTCCGGCCAGATCGTCGAGCTCGCCCGTCCCTTCATGGGCAACCAGACGCTCCTGATGATCGTGCTGATGATCATTGTGGTCATCGTCGGCACTGCGCTCGACATGACGCCCACCATCCTGATCCTGACGCCGGTGCTGATGCCGATCGTCCGCGAGGCCGGCATCGACCCGGTCTATTTCGGCGTGCTGTTCATCATCAACAACGCGATCGGACTGATCACGCCACCCGTCGGCGTGGTGCTCAACGTAGTGTGCGGCGTGGCGAAGGTGAGCATGGACGAGATCATGCGCGGCGTCTGGCCGTTCATGATCGCGCAACTGGTGGTGCTGGCGCTGCTGACGCTGTTCCCGTCGCTGGTGATGGTGCCGGCAAAATGGCTCGGCGGCTAGCGGAAGGAAGTGAGACAATGAAACGCGTGATGATACTGAACGGTCCCAATCTCAACCTGCTCGGCGTGCGGGAGCCGCATATTTACGGGACCACCACGCTCGACGAGATCAAGGCCAGTTGCGAAGAACAGGCCAGCAAGCTGAAACTGACGCTGTCGTTTCACCAGTCCAACCATGAAGGTGTGCTGGTCGATCTGATCCAGTCAGCCCGTCAGGATGCCGACGCGATCATCATTAATCCGGCCGGCTATTCCTTCACATCGATCGCCATGCTCGACGCCATGAAAGCCTTCGAGGGTCCGATCGTGGAGCTGCACATTTCCAACATCCACGCTCGCGACAAGTATCACCGCCACTCGGTCCTCTCGCAGGCCGCCACCGCCGTGATCTGCGGGCTTGGACCCTATGGCTACGTGGCGGCGATGCTAGCAATCGCGCAGATGCCCGCGCGCTGATCCGCGCCTTGCCGAGGCCGGACTGCCGCCTTCACTCGCGGGTCGGCATACTTTGCGGCCGGGTCAGCACCTCGGGCTGGAGAATGGCGGCAAGGGTCTCTTGCGGCAGCAGGCCTTTTTCCAGCACCAGATCGTAGACGCTGCGGCCGGTCTCATGGGCCTCGACCGCAATGGCGGTGGCATTGGCGTAGCCGATATAGGGATTGAGCGCGGTGATGAGGCCGATTGAATTCTCGACATAGGCACGGAGACGTTCGCGGTTCGCCGTGATGCCCGCGACACAACGCTTCTCCAGCGTCAGGCAGGCCTCCCGCATATGGCTGACGCTCTTGAACAGGCTGTGCGCAATGATCGGCTCGAACGCGTTGAGCTGAAGCTGGCCGGCCTCGGCGGCGAAGGTCACCGTGAGATCGTTGCCGATCACCTCGAAAGCGACCTGGTTTACGACCTCGGGAATGACCGGGTTCACCTTGCCCGGCATGATCGAGGAGCCAGCCTGAACCGCCGGCAGATTGATCTCATTGAGACCCGCGCGCGGGCCGCTCGACAGCAGCCGGAGGTCGTTGCAGATCTTGGAAATCTTGACGGCTACCCGCTTGAGCACGCCTGACAGCTGAACGAACGCACCGCAGTCCTGCGTGGCCTCGATCAGGTTTGCGGCCGTGACGAGCGGCATGCCGGTGATGGTAGCGAGATGCTGGCAGATCAACGGTGCATAATCTGGATGCGACGCGATGCCGGTGCCGATGGCAGTCGCGCCCATATTGATCTCGCAGATCAGCAACGCTGCCTCGCGCAAGCGATCCTCATCCTCGCCGATCATGACGCCGTAAGTGCTGAACTCCTGACCGAGCGTCATGGGCACCGCATCCTGCAACTGGGTGCGGCCCATTTTCAGAACATCCTTGAACTCGTCCGCCTTGCGCTCGAATCCCTTTCGCAGAACGGCCATCGCGTCGATCAGGTGAAATACGCCGTGATAGGTCGCGATCTTCAACGCCGTGGGATACACGTCGTTGGTGCTCTGGCTCATATTGACCTGCTCGTTCGGATGCAGATACCCGTAGTCGCCTTTGCCATGACCGAGAATTTCCAGGGCGCGATTGGCGATCACCTCATTCGCATTCATGTTGGTAGACGTCCCGGCACCGCCCTGGATGACGTCCACAACAAATTGCTCGTGCAAACGGCCGGCGCGAATGTCCTCGCAGGCAGCAATGATTGCAGCCCCACGCGTCTTGTCGAGCAATCCGAGGTCCATGTTCGAAAGCGCCGCCGCCTGTTTGATCGCGGCGAGCGCACTGATGAGTTCGGGATAGATGGAAATCGGAATGCCGGTGATCGGAAAATTTTCGACGGCCCTGAGTGTATGAACGCCGTAATAGGCGTCGGCCGGAACATCGCGGTTGCCCAACAGGTCGTGCTCGCTGCGCGTATCGCTGATCATGTCAGATTTTCCTAAGGTTTCACCGTGAACAGGCGTCTTGGAAAGCGATGAACTCGTCTGGCTTCCTGGTCCTCTATCGTATCAGGCGTAGTTTCGACGTATAGCATCTCAATACGCATGTTGCTGGCTATATCGTATCCGCCCTTGTCCAGTTTATGGTGATCGCGCCGCGCGTACTTTAGCCCGCCCGCGCCGCCCTGCGCAGCGCCTGCGGCGGCTGGCCGAAACTGCGTATGAAGGCGCGGCGCATCCGTTCCGGATCGCGGAAGCCCGCCGACTGCGCGATCAGCTCGATCGCTTCGCTGCTGCCCTGCACGCGCTGCCTGGCAACCTCGACGCGGAGCCGCTCGATGGCCTTCGACGGTGTCGCGCCGGTCTCGGCGATGAAGGCGCGCGTAAAGTGCCGTGCGCTCATGCCGGCATGTTCGGCGAGCCGCTCCACGGTGAGCGCCTGATCGAGATGTTCGCGCGCCCAGCTCAGGAGTGGCGCGAAGCGACCGGTCGGCGCTTTCAGCTCCAGCAGCGACGAGAATTGCGACTGACCGCCGCCGCGACGGTGGTACAGCACAAGCTGTCGCGCTGCGGCCTGCGCCACCGCTTCGCCGTGATCCTCGATGATCATCGCCAGCGCAAGATCGATACCGGCACTGATGCCTGCAGAGCTCCAGATATTGCCGTCACGCGCAAAGATCCGGTCAGGCGCGAGTTTGATCTGCGGATAGCTGGCGAGAAAATGCTGCGTGTGTCGCCAATGCGTCGTCGCGTGGCGGCCGTCGAGAATACCCGCTTCGGCCAGAACATAGGCCCCGGAACAAACGCTGGCGACTCGGCAGCCGCGTTGTGCGGCCTTGCGGACAAAGGCCAGTATGCGCGGACATGAGGCCGCTGCACGTACACCCTGTCCGCCGGCCACGATCAATGTCTCAAGCCCGGCAATCGAACGCAAGCCGCGCGCCAGCAACGCCACGCCCGACGAACTTGCTATCTCGCCGGGTTCAGCCGCGATCACCTTGATCGACGCCGGCGCGCCCGCGAGGCGGCCCGCGATCTCGAAGGCTGCAATCGGCCCGGCCGCATCGAGCAATTGGAAATTCGGGAAAACCAGAATGCCGATCATTAAATCAACCCGATGTCCGATATTGAGGGAATTATGCCATTTTGGACATGAAGCCATCATGGCAGACTGATCCCGTCAAGTCTGCACATCAGGAGATCGTCATGACCGCGCCCATCCAGATCGGCTTCGTCCTGTTTCCGAATGTCACGCAGCTCGATTTCACCGGCCCGCTCCAGGTGCTCTCGCGCGTCCCGGGCGCAAAGGTGCATCTGCTCTGGAAGCGTATCGAGCCGATCACAACCGACACCGTGCTGACCTTTCTGCCGACCGCCACATTTGGCGAGTGCCCACAGCTCGATGTGATCTGCGTGCCTGGCGGCGCGGGCGCCGACGAAGCGATGCATGATGAGGAGACGCTGACATTCCTGCGCAAGCAGGCGCCTGGCGCGCACTATGTGACATCGGTCTGCACGGGTTCGCTGGTACTCGGCGCCGCCGGCCTGCTCACTGGTTACCGCGCAGCCACCCACTGGTCAGCGCGGCCTTTCCTGTCGCATTTCGGCGCCATTCCGGATGCATCGCGCGTCTGCATCGACCGCAATCGCGTCACCGGCGGTGGCGTCACCGCGGGCATCGACTTCGCGCTAACGCTGACTTCGATCATGCTGGATCGCAAAACCGCCGAAACGATTCAACTGGCGATCGAATACAATCCGGCGCCGCCATTCAATGCGGGTTCACCCGAGACAGCACCGCCGGAGGTGGTGGCCTATCTGACCGCAAAAGCCGACGGCTGGAAACAGCGCGAAGCCAAGGTCGAACGCGCCGCAGAGCGGCTCGCACAACCAGTCGTCCAGAACGGATGAGTCGTTACGAACCGGGCGTCCAGGCCTGGTAATCGCCGGTCGCTTTGGGGCGACGGCCGCTGGCCAGAGTCGAACCAGGCGGACGATAGGCTGCCGGCGTACCGGTCAGGTTCGGCTGGTGCGGCTTCTGCCATTCGCGCGGTACATAATTCTCTTCGGTCGGCGGCACATCGACAGTGTGATGGATCCAGCCGTGCCAGCCATTCGGGATCTTGCTGGCTTCGGCATAGCCGTTGTAAATCACCCAGCGGCGCTCGAAACCCAGCGTCGGATCGATCTTGCCGCCCTTGGTGCGGTAATATTTGTTGCCTTGCTCGTCGGTACCGACCAGTTCGCCGAATCGCGACGTCCACAGGTTCGTCCCGAAGGTCGTCCCGCTCCACCACGTGAAGAATTTCAGCAGAAACTGTTTCATATTTTGAACCGTTCGAAGGTTTTGTCGGGCTGTTGATGCCATCCGGGCCGCCAAATGTCCAGTTATCGCCGCGACTGATCGCCGCCTGCAACTGATCGTGACAGCCCTCCTATCGGCGTTCCCCGGGCCCTACCTCCAGACCTCCGACTGTCGCAGAATCGGCCCAATCCATTCATGCCGCATACAGCTCCGGACAGCCATTCTGTCATTGCGCAATAACCGCGCGGCGGCAGGGAACGGCAATCCCTTCAGGGGGTTGAACATGCATCCCATACAGGAGCAGACGATGACGAATTTGAAGATTTTGAGCGTCGCAGCAGCGGTCGCTGTCGCACTCCCCGCCTTCGCAGCGACACCGAGCTTCGCGCAAAACACCAAGGTCGTGGGCGTTGGCCCCGGCGGTCAAGCGCGCACCATCGGCACCTTCTCGGGCGGCGGTGCCCGCTTCAGTGGCGGAGGCGGCGGCTGGCATGGCGGCGGTCAGCGCTTTGGTGGTGGCGGTGGCTGGAATCACGGCGGCGGCTGGCGCGGTGGTGGCTGGCGTGGCGGCGGGTTTGGCCCGGGCTTCGCAGCCGGCGCCATTATCGGCAGCGGTCTGGCCGCCAGCAGCTATTACGGGAACTCCTACGGCTATTACGGCGGCAGTCCGTATTACGGCAGCAGCTATTACGACGACGCCCCGGATGTCGTCGAAGTCGCTCCCGACACCGGCGGCGGCGATGTCGATTACTGCATCCGCACCTACAAGTCGTACAATGTGCGCACGGGCACCTATCTCGGCTATGACGGTCTGCGCCACGCCTGCCCGTAACATGACGATTTGAGCACGACGCAAAGGACGGTGCCTCGCGGCATCGTCCTTTGTCATTTCTGGTTTGCGCCCGCCGTCTCAGGGTCTAAGAACGGGGATGCAGCGCGCGCGAGACTTTCGGGGAACTCGCGCGTAGTGTTGGTGGACTTATCGAACCGTTCGATGGGTCGACGGCGTCGGGTGTGAGCAGGTTCAGTGGACGCGTCAGACAAGCCAAAGATCGCCAGGCTCCATCCCAACGAAGCCGAGCGCCTCAAGGCGCTGCGCTCCTACGGTATTCTCGACACCGCCCTTGAGCCATCCTTCGACGACATCACCAAGATCGCCAGCTATGTCTGCCAGACGCCGATTTCGATCATCAGCCTGGTCGATGAAGACAGGCAGTGGTTCAAGTCGGAGGTCGGCCTCGGCATACGGCAGACATCCATGGACCGGTCGATCTGCGCACACGCGATTCTGGAGCACAGTTTTCTCGAAGTCGAGGACGTCACCAAGGACGCCCGCTTCGACTGTAACCCGCTGGTGACCGGCGATCCGCATGTGCGCTTCTATGCCGGCGCGCTGCTGCGCACGCCGGACGGCCTGCCGCTCGGCACGGTCTGCGTGCTCGACCACAAGCCGCGCATCCTCTCGACCGAACAGCGCGACGTGCTCGCCGCCCTCGCCCGTCAGGTCATGTCGCAGATGGAATTCCGCCGCGCGCTGCATCTGTCGGATCGGCTCCAGCGCAATATCAGCCGATTGATGGCAGTTGCCGGTCACGACCTCAAACAGCCGCTGCAGGTCATGATCATGGCCATTGACCGCATCCGGAACAAGCTGACCGACGAGAAGGATCGCGAACGGCTCGGCTATGCCATCGATGCCGGCATGAGGATGGCGGAGGAACTCGATCGCCTCGCCGAGACATCGGTGCTGGATGCAGGTTTCGGCACGCCCAGCCTCCGCGCCTTCCCGATCTCGGACGTATTTGAGTCGATCCTCGCCAATTGGAGCCTGCACGCCGAAGCCAAGGGCCTCGAACTGGTCGTGGTGCCGAGCAAGGCCCATGTGGTCAGCGATCCCGGCATGCTCCGCGCCATCCTCGGCAATCTCGTCGGCAACGCCATCAAATACACAGATCACGGCCGCGTGCTGGTCGGCTGCCGCAAGCACGGCCATGCATTGACCATCGAGGTGCTGGATTCCGGCGCCGGCATCGCCACCGAGCAACTCACTTCGATCTTCGATGCCTTCCACCAGATCAACCCGGCCAGCGAAGGCCTCGGTCTCGGCCTTTCTATCGTAAGGCGCACAGCCGAAGCACTTGGTCATGAGATCGAGGCGAAGTCGGATCTCGCCCATGGGTCGCACTTCACCGTCAAGGTGCCGCTGGCCGCGAATACGCGCTGACGCTCACTCGCTTGCGCTGGGCGCCTGACGCGTGGATGGCGCGGCAGCCTACCCCTTTGTCGCCAGCGCAACGCCCGCGAGGGTAAAGGCCAGGGCGGCGACCTGCACGAGGCCTAGCGGCTCGTGCAGCACAATGGCTGAGCCGACCACGCCGATGACCGGCACGGCCATGGTGCCGATCGCGGCCACGGATGCGGGCAGAAGCCGGAGCGCGGCAAACCAGCAGAGATAGGTCACGCAGAACACCATCACCGCCATATAGGCCAGCAGCGACCAGCCCAGCGATGTCAGGGCCTCAAAACGCGCGCTTTCGAAAGTCACGCCCAGCAACAGCACCGGCGCGCAGCCTATGCCGATCTGCCAGGCCGTCGATGTCAGCAACGGCAGCGACAGCGGGTATTTCTTGGCGAGCACCGTCCCGAAGGCGAAGCCCAGCGCGCCGGTCAACGCCATGATCAGGCCAGGAAGCTTGGTCGCATTGGCGGAGATGCCGCCGCCGGACATCAGGGCGGCGATCCCGGCAAAGGCCATCAGCATCGCGATGAGCCGCTGCAGCGACAATCGCTCGCCAAGCACCAGCCAGGCCAGCACGGACGCCCAGATCGGCATCGTATAGGCGATCACCGCGGCCTCTCCGGCCGGCAGCCACAACAGCGCCAGACCCATCAGCGCCATCCAGCCGAACACATTGAGCCCGGCCAGCAGCACCAGCCGCCCCCATTGCGCGCGCGGCACAACCAGACTCTCACCCCGGGCCACTGCAAGGCCAGCGAGCAGCAAGGCACCTACCATACCGGTACCACCGCGGGACGTTAGCGGGGGCCACTCGGTGAGTAGCAATTTCATCACCGGCCAGTTCAGGCCCCAGCCGATCGAGGTGATGGCGAGAAGGAGCAGACCGAGAGGAGCGATTCGCGAGCGCGAACCGGGAGGCTTGGGGATTGTCATGGGGGAACCGAGCGAGGAATCGGCGCAACCGTGCGCGCAATTGGAGGGGCTGACCACTGCCGGTGGCGGGAACCTGTCCTGCGGTCATCTGCGCGCCCTGAGTCCGCCAAACGCAATCCCTGGATGACAAAATAAAGTTGGGCTGTGAACAGTGGGTGCAGGTCGGTTTTCAGACAGTTTGAGAAATATTTTTGGCTTTCGATTCCGTGAGGACTCACCGATACTTGGCACCAATCAAGGCGCGGCACGACCCCTTGGTTATCCACCCTTTCCACCATATTTAGTATTTGATTCAGGAACCCCGACTACTCCTTGACGGGTGAGATCGGTTTGGCCTAGTTTTCGAACTGTTCGGCGCGGGTCGTTTTTTGTCCCGCCGGACGCTCCCAAACGGGTTCCAGATTGACCGCTCCGTCCTCCAGTCGAGGCTACGGGATCGGGGATTTGCGTCCTGGAATCCGGCCCGGAAAGTCGGCGTTTGGAGCACTAAAAAACGGGCCGGAAACCGGCTCAAACGACGCGTAGAGGCGTTAGGATCTGGCGACCCGCAAGCGTGCGGAAGCCCGATCCAGGGAAGCATGAACCCGGCAATTCCGGGTGGCCCTCAACCGGCCAGTACATGCTCCACAGAGACAAACAGGACCGGGTTCACCCGGCCGAGCTGCGGCAAACTTAAGGCACCCATGGCGCAATCCTGGGGACAACTTGAGACCGCAAACTGAAATCGCCGGCGCCACCAGATGGGGTGTCGGGCTAAGACGGGGCACGACCACGATGCAGATCCAACGCCGCTACACCACCGAAGGACAGTCGCCCTATGCCGGGATCGACTTCCGCCACACCACGTCCGAGATCCGGAATCCGGATGGCTCCGTGGTATTCAAGCTTGAGAATGTCGAGGTCCCCGAGTCGTGGTCGCAGGTCGCCTCCGATGTGCTCGCCCAGAAATATTTCCGCAAGGCAGGAGTCGCGGCCAAGCTGAAGAAGGTCGAGGAAGAGACCGTGCCGTCGTGGCTGTGGCGCTCGGTGCCCGACACCGAAGCCCTCGCCTCGCTGCCCGAGAAAGAACGCTTCGTCTCTGAGCTCTCGTCCAAGCAGGTGTTCGACCGCCTCGCCGGCTGCTGGACCTATTGGGGCTGGAAGGGCGGCTACTTCACCTCTGAGGCCGACGCCCACGCTTTCCATGACGAGCTGCGCTTCATGCTCGCCAAGCAGATGGTCGCGCCGAATTCGCCGCAGTGGTTCAACACCGGACTTCATTGGGCCTACGGCGTCGATGGTCCCGGCCAGGGCCACTATTACGTGGACTGGAAGACCGGCAAGCTGACCAAGTCGAAATCGGCTTACGAACATCCGCAGCCGCATGCCTGCTTCATCCAGGGCGTCGAGGACGATCTGGTCAACGAAGGCGGCATCATGGACCTGTGGGTGCGTGAAGCGCGCCTGTTCAAGTATGGCTCGGGCACCGGCTCCAACTTCTCGCGCCTGCGCGGCGAAGGCGAGAAGCTGTCGGGCGGCGGACGCTCATCCGGTCTGATGTCCTTCCTGAAGATCGGCGACCGTGCCGCGGGCGCCATCAAGTCGGGCGGCACCACGCGCCGCGCGGCCAAGATGGTGGTGGTCGATGCCGACCATCCGGATATCGAGACCTATATCGACTGGAAGGTGAAGGAAGAGCAGAAGGTTGCTGCCCTCGTCACTGGTTCGAAGATGAACCAGAAGCACCTCAAGGCGATCCTCAAGGCCTGCGTGAATTGCGAAGGCTCCGGCGACGACTGCTTCGATCCCGAGAAGAACCCGGCGCTGCGCCGCGAGATCAAGCTCGCCCGCCGCTCGCTGGTCAATGACAACGTCATCAAGCGCGTCATCCAGTACGCCCGTCAGGGCTACAAGGAGATCGACTTCCCGATCTACGACACCGACTGGGATTCCGAGGCCTATCTCACCGTTGCCGGCCAGAACTCCAACAACTCCGTCTCGCTGAAGGACGATTTCCTGCGCGCCGTCGAGACCGATGGCACCTGGGACCTGATCGCCCGCCGCGACGGCAAGGTGATGAAGACCATCAAGGCCCGCGATCTCTGGGAAAAAATCGGCTACGCCGCCTGGGCGTCTGCCGATCCCGGCCTGCACTTCAACACCACCATGAACGACTGGCACACCTGCAAATCGTCGGGCGATATCCGCGCATCCAATCCGTGCTCGGAATACATGTTCCTGGACGACACGGCGTGCAACCTCGCCTCGGCCAACCTGCTGACCTTCTACGACACCACGGCCAACACCTTCGACATCCACGCCTACGAGCATCTCTGCCGTCTGTGGACTGTGGTGCTCGAAATCTCGGTGATGATGGCGCAGTTTCCGTCGAAGCCGATCGCCGAACTCTCCTACGAGTTCCGCACCCTCGGCCTCGGCTACGCCAATATCGGCGGTCTGCTGATGACCATGGGTCTGTCTTATGACTCCAAGGAAGGCCGCGCGCTGTGCGGCGCCCTCACCGCTGTCATGACCGGCGTCAGCTACGCCACCTCGGCCGAGATGGCCAAGGAGCTCGGTCCGTTCCCCGGCTACAAGAAGAACGCAGCGCATATGCTGCGCGTCATCCGCAACCATCGCCGTGCCGCCCACGGCGAAACCCGCGGCTATGAAGGCCTCGCCGTTGCGCCTGTGGCGCTCGACCATGCCTCCTGCCCGCAGGCCGACATTGTCGCGCGTGCCAAGGTGGCATGGGATCTCGCCCTCGAACTCGGCGAACTCCACGGCTACCGCAACGCCCAGACCACCGTCGTCGCGCCGACCGGCACCATCGGCCTGGTCATGGATTGCGACACCACCGGCATCGAGCCTGACTTTGCGCTGGTGAAATTCAAGAAGCTCGCCGGCGGCGGCTACTGGAAGATCATCAACCGCGCCGTCCCGGCAGCACTGCGCGTGCTCGGTTATCGCGAAAGCGAAATCGCCGAGATCGAGGCCTATGCCGTCGGACACGGCTCGCTCTCCAACGCGCCGGGCATCAATGCCTCCACGCTGAAAGCCAAGGGCTTCACCGACGAAGCACTGAAGAAGGTCGAGGCAGCATTGCCGACCGCCTTCGACATCAAGTTCGCCTTCAATAAATGGACTTTTGGCGAGGACTTCCTGCGCGACACCCTCAAGATCGAAGCAGAGGCTATTGCAGCCCCCGGCTTCGACCTGCTCGCCGCGCTCGGCTTCACCAAGCGCGAGATCGAAGCCGCCAACGTGCACATCTGCGGCGCGATGACGGTGGAAGGTGCTCCGCACCTGAAGGCCGAGCACTACAGCGTGTTCGATTGCGCCAATCCCTGCGGCAAGATCGGCAAGCGCTATCTCTCGGTGGAAAGCCACATCCGCATGATGGCGGCGTCGCAGCCCTTCATCTCGG
>NZ_JBGMOE010000067.1:0-1859 GCF_041424195.1 Tardiphaga sp.
AGCTCAGTTCATTCGAACTCTCCTTTCTTCTTCGCGCCACAACGGCGCACGCCCTGCCGGGTGACGATCACCTTGCGAAGGGTGCATGGGGAAGGGGTTTCGCCCTGATCAGTCAGGAGCGATTTGCTGTTAACCCGCCCGCTGGCGCGGCCGGGGCAAATCCAAATCTCTCTCTAACATCTCGGTATCAGACAAGCTTCATCGCCGTAGTGTGATGTGCCTTGGGGGGCTTTCTCAAGGATGCGCGGTCCCCCCAATTTTCCCGGGTCCGCCGCTGCGCTTTGGACCCAAGAAAATCGGTTCCCCCACGCCCCGCCGAGGCGGCGCGGGGACAAGCCCCGCGTCCCTGACAAAGCCCCGTCGGCCCATCCGATGAGATTTCATCTTTCATCCAATCCCGGATGAGAGATCGACTTGTTCGGAGGCTTTTATGACTTCTTTCAACAACTTCGCCGATCTTGCCAGCTTCATCGCCGCCTCGCGCGAGGACGAGGGCCTGACCCAGACCTACGAGGGCGCGTTCATCGAACACAGCGAAATGGCCAAGCTCAGCGTCGTCGAGGCGCCCGAAGCGCTCGACATGCCCGATCCGGAGCAGGTGCGGGCCGCCGTCGAGATGATGATGGCGACGATGTTCGACGTGCTGCGCGACACCCGCATGGAACCGTTCGCGGCCGATCTGGCTTGGGGCTTCGCCAACAGCTTCCATGTGGTGGCGAAGCGGATCGAAGGCCGCGAGGATGACGCCGCCAAGAAGCTCGGCGATCTCGCCCGCAGCTACGACCCCTCGGAGATCTACGCCACCGAGCTGGAGGACACCCAGCTCCTCTGCCAGACGCTGCAGGGATGCCGCGAGGCGATGGAGTGCATGCGCGACCACGCCGCCGAAGTCTATCGCGTCGAAACGGGCAAGCCCTTCTCGCCGGTGCGGGGGAGCCGGGTTTCCACTGCCTTCAACGCCTCGATGATCGATGCCCGCGACTATCTCGCTTCCCGCGCCCGTGAACGCCGCGAGCAGTTCGCACCCGAAGGTCCGGTGGTTGCCTTCTCCGGCGGTCAGGTCTGGGAGGACGCGGACCTTCTCTGGAACGGCCTCGACAGCATCAAGACCCGCATCCCGGAGATGATCCTTGCGACCACGGCGCAGGCGAAGGGCTGCGATGCGGTCGCGCACGCATGGGCGGCATCGCGCGGCGTCAAAGTCATCCAGTTCCGCCTCGATCGGAGCCAGGGCAACCGCGCCGCCTTCGTCCGCAACGACCGCATCCTCAACCTCAAGCCCGTCGAAGCGGTTATCTGCGAAGGGTCGGGCATCCAGCAGAATCTCGCGCAGAAGCTCCGGCAGGCAGGCGTCCCACTCCACATCGTGCGTCTCGCGCACCAGCGCACTGCACAGCGGGCGTGAGTGCTCGTGGAGAGGCTCCGGCTTCGGCCGGGGCCTCTCCTCTTTTTCTTGCGTGGGAGTGCGGCGCTCAGGGGCATCGAGCCCCTTCGCGCCGCGAGACCTGAGCACCTGCGCGCTCGCTTTCGGGCCCTTCGACGGCTGTCCCGGCCCGCACTGCGGCCAAAGGGGAGGGGGTGAGAGACATCGGTTCAACAAGGGAGGACGAGATGTCCATAACGTTCAGCATTGTCACGTCCGCCGACGACAGCTGCGATCTCTACGCGGTTCTTGCATCCGAGCAGCTCACGCATTTTCTCGACATATTGCGTGCCGAAAGCGATCGTTCGAACACCGTTCTGCTCGATGGCGAAGGGGATCTCGCGGCGATGCTTTCCGACGGCTTCGAAGCACGCGTCTGCCCGGTTGAGAACACCGGGAATAAAAGGGGCCACGGATCGGCCGGTAGCACCGGATT
>NZ_JBGMOE010000068.1:0-1839 GCF_041424195.1 Tardiphaga sp.
TAGCTTATCGAAAAGCGGCAGCAGTCCTTGAGGCGTCGCCAGAATGACGCCGATAACCACGATGCCGTAGATGAAGTAATGAAAGCCAGGCAGCATGCTGCCGAGTTTTCCGCGCTAGCGCAGGCCCTGGGTGGCTGGATGGGCGTGCCCCGCAACAGCAACGCCGCAGCCAGCGCCAAAATCGCGATGCCAAGCGCGAAGGTCATGACTTGGACGCGGCCGACATCGATTCCCATCAGCCCCGCCGCATGGGCATTCTGATGCAGGGCACGGATCCAGCGGCCAAGTCGGTCGATCCCAGCATGATATTGAGGCCGCCGGCGAGAACAAACGGGACCGCAAATGCGATCACTTGCGGCACGCGCAGGATCACGTCGCCCAGAAGAAACAGCTTCGATTTCATGAGCGATGGCGTACGCGCAACCTGTCCACGCTCCAGCACGTAACAGCGCGCTGCAGGACAAGAAGCTCCTCGAGCTTGCCGAATGCATCGCCACCGAACCGCGTTGCATCCTACTGGATAAGGTGATGGCCGGCCTGACGATGGCTGAAACCGCAGCGCCGATCGCCATCATCAAAAATTGAACAGGCAAGGCGTCACCATCGTCATGGTCGAACATGCGCAGCGCCAGCGGCGTCTTGAGTTCCTTGCCACCAAGGCCGACGCGGGATCAGGGCCTGCGCGGCAAAGTCGATGGCGTCACGCATCAGCCTTCGCGTCAGCGCCGCCGTCGTCACCACATCGAGCGCAGTCATGTCGGCGAACGACTGCAATATCTGAAAGCTGCGCATCAATCGCGCCGAAATAGGCGATCCGGCTAAATTCCGAGAATGCTGCGACCGTCGTAAACCACGTCGCCATCACTCGGCGTGTTGCCGTATAAGCCGATCAATTCCCACGATACACTGAAAATTTGCCTCATCCAGAAATGTCTTCGTTACCGAAAGAATGTTTACGTACTCGATTTGACGCGCCCCAAGCGCCCGTTGGTCGCTGGCCACCATCGCCGAGTCGCAAATTTCGAGCGAGCCACCCTACGGTCGCCGCGACCGACTGCACAGTTAAACCGCCAAAGCCGACGACAACTGAGCGTTGTTCACCCGTGTGCCAGCTATTCATCCGGGCCGGCGGCATAGCGATTCGCGGTAGCCGTAGTGGCACCTCGCTGACCGCGCATGAAGTCGGCCTCCGCCGCATCAAGCAGGCCGAAGGCAAGCTGATCAGCCAGGCGACGCTCTGGTTGCAGCGTGACTGGAACCGCAAAAAACCGTTCCGGGCTTCATGGACGTGTTCGAGAACTGGAACGGCTTCAACCCTGAGGCGGCTGCCCAGAAGAAGCGTCGCGGTGGCTGCCGTAGCACGTTGTGGCCCCGGCAGCTGTCTCTATGGGCGGCGTCGCGGGAAGTCCTGATTTCGTCGTGCGGCTAACGGGGCATCTGCGCTAGAGTGCAGGCGATGGCCCAAAGAATCCGATCATCTTGACGAGGCGCCCATCAGCGCCGATCTCGCCGATATCGATCGATATATCACCGCGCGTACCGTCGGCATGCATAAGCCGCCAAAGAAACCGCAGCACGCGGTGATGCCTATCGACACTGCTCATGAATTCGAGGTAGGCCCCGGGCCGCGCGGCCTGCACCTTGGCGATGTGACGTGAAAGATTTTCCCGTCCGGAGATCTCGACATTCGGATCGACATAAACACCATCCTCGGCCCAGCAGGCGGCCAGCAATGTGTCGCGCCTGGCAGTATCGGCCTCGTTCCACGCCGCAGCATATTGCCGTATAGTCTCGACCGTATCATTCATCGGATTTAACTCCCTGTTTTTTCGAAGAGTA
>NZ_JBGMOE010000069.1:0-1794 GCF_041424195.1 Tardiphaga sp.
AAAATGCAGCACAATTACCTTTAATACATAAGATATATTATTGGACTTCAAACTTGTAAGCGCAAAGTAGAAATGTCCCATCCCGCAAAATAGAGATGTCCCATTGCAATGGGTGGTCGCGGTCCGTGGTGGCATGGTCATCCTCTGCTGTGGAGGATGCGCTTATGACGGTGGTGGCCATGAGCCGTGGCGAGCTTTCGCGGTATGATACGCTGCTTCGGGTGACGCGCCGCGAACTGCGGGTCGAAGATGCGGCGACACTTCTGGGATTGACGCGTCGTCAGGTCGGCCGATTGCTCCTTCGTTTGCGGGCCGAGGGCCCCGAAGGTCTTGTTTCCCGGCGGCGTGGTCGCCCAAGCAACCGGCGTCACAGCGACGCCTTTCGTCAGCGGGTCATTACCCTGGTGCGCGAGCACTACGCCGATTTCGGACCGACCCTGGCGGCCGAGTATCTGGCCGAGCGGCACCAGATCACCATTTCGCACGAGACGCTGCGGAAACTGATGATTGAAGCCGGTCTGTGGAAGGATCGCGATGCTCGTCGCCCGCGACCCTATCAGCCCCGCTACCGCCGCGATTGTCGCGGCGAGCTAGTCCAGGTCGATGGCTCGAAGCACTGGTGGTTCGAGAATCGCGGACCGCAGTGCACGCTGCTGGTGTTCATCGACGATGCGACCAGCGAGCTGATGCACCTCAGGATGGTCGAGAGCGAGAACACGTTCGCCTACATGGATGCAATGACCGCTTATATCGAGGCACACGGCAAGCCGGTGGCGATCTACTCGGACAAGCACTGCGTGTTCCGGAACAACACAGCCTCGGCCAAGGGCGACGGAATGACCCACTTCGGCCGGTCGCTGGACGCGCTCAACATTGAGATCATTTTGCGCCAACTCGCCGCAGGCCAAGGGCCGGGTAGAGCGCGCCAACGCGACGCTGCAAGACCGCCTGGTCAAGGCGATGCGGCTCGATGGCATATCGACGATTGCCGATGCCAACGCGTTCCTGCCGGGCTATATGGCGCGCCACAACCAGCGGTTCGCCAAGGCGCCGTTCGATCCGCGCGATGTGCATCGCCCCCTTGCCCCGCATGACGATCTCAAGGCCGAGATGGTCTGGCGCGAGCAGCGTACGGTGACGCAGGCGCTGACGCTGCATTACAACAAGGCGATGATCATCCTCGAACCTACCGAGGTCAGCCGACCGCTGGCGGGCAAGCGGGTCGATGTCTGCGAGTATCCTGACGGCCGGCTCGAGATACGTCACGAGGAACACGTCCTGCCCTACCGGGTGTTCGACAAGATCCGGCAGGTAAATCAGGCGGCGATAGTTGAGAACAGGCATCTCGATGCGGCGCTGGCGATGGCCAAGGCGATGCAAGAGATGTTGCCGCCGAGGAAGCGCAACAACAACGAGCCGTGCCGACGATCCCAGGGCGGACACATGTTCCCGCCCCCGCAGCCGCAGGAAGGCGCACCGGTCAAGCGCAAGCGGGGACGTCCACCCCTTCCCCGGCTCAGCCCGATCGAAGCTGCGCAGCGCATGCTCGAGCCCATGTGAGCGAGCCCACTGCCTTCGCAGTGGGTCCGGGGTTCTACCATCGCCAGATCAGCGCACCAGCAGGGGCTACGCTGCACAAGCTGGAAGGGTTCCGCGCAGCCCCTGCTGCATCAAAAGGTGACATTTCTATCTGGCGGAAATAGGGACTTCTCTACTTTGCAGAAACAAAACTTTCAGCGTGTCCGAAGCCCCGATCGAGCTGCACCTTGTGGGCAGCTTTGCCCTGGAATTGTC